>NZ_JBFUFR010000003.1:0-237496 GCF_056403315.1 Roseateles sp. P2_H4
GGTCGAGGCGGCGCCGTTGGCGCGCAGCGCGGCGGCGGCATCGCGCCTGTCGGTACTGGGCGAACGGCTGCAGCGACGCCCGGTGTTCGACTTCAACGCCCCCCCGGCGCGCGCCATCGACTTCGCCTACGGGCCGCTGTCGGGCGGCGACTTTCCCGCGCTGCCCTGGCGCAAGGCAGTGCGTGCCACCGAGAGCGCGCCCGACGCGCGGCTGACCTACCGCGAACCACTGGGCGACCTGAGCCTGCGCCGTGCCCTGCAGGGTTACCTGGCCCGCTCGCGCGGCATCGCCTGCAGCGTGGAGCAACTGGTGGTGGCCAACGGCTCCCAGCAGGTGCTGGACCTGTGCGCGCGCCTGCTGCTGGACCCGGGCGATGCCGTCGCCGTGGAGGACCCCGGCTACGGCATGGCCAATCGCGCCTTCGAGGCCGCTGGCGCGCGCCTCGTGGGCGTGCCGGTGGACGACCATGGTCTCGTCACCGACGCATTGCCGCGCGCGCCGACCCGGCTGGCCTATGTGACGCCCACCCACCAGTTCCCGCTCGGCGGCTTTCTGCCCATGGCGCGCCGTCACGTGCTGCTGGCCTGGGCTCACGCCCAGGGCGCCTGGGTCATCGAGGACGACTACGACGCGGATTACCGCCACGCCATCCGCCCGGAGCTGACGCTGCGGTCGCTGGACCCGCAGGACCGCGTCATCTACGTCGGCACCTTCTCCAAGACCCTGTCGCCCGAACTGCGCCTGGGCTATGCCGTGCTGCCTGCCAGCCTGGTCGGGCCGTTCGCCCAGATCCGCCAGCTCGCCGATCGCCATGCGCCGACCGGCCCGCAACGGGCCCTTGCGCGCCTCATCGCCGACGGCGGCTATGAGCGCCACGTGCGCCGCATGCGTCGGGCCCAGGAGGCGCGGCGCGCGGCGCTGCTGGACGCGTTGGTGCGCCATCTGACCGGGCGGGTGAGGGTGCAGGGCAGCGCCAGCGGGTTGCATGTCGTCGTGTGGTTCGACGCGGTGCCGGCGGCGCGGGAGGCGGAGCTGGTCGAGGCCGCGAAGCGCGCGGGCGTGTGGGTGTATCCGCTGGGGCCGCTCTATCTGGCGCATGCAGCCGCCGAGCCGGGCCGCGCGGCGGGGCTGGTCATGGGCTATGCGCTGCTGAGCGTGGAGGAGATCGCGCGCGGCGTGCGCAAGCTGGCCGCCGTGCTGGATGCGATGCCGGGCCTGGCCCGGTGATGACACTCAGCAGACCGCGCGGGCGTCGACCGTCAGCTCCGCCACAGCGGGCGCGCAGGCGGCCTGGTGGGCCATGCCCCAGTGACGGATCTGTTCGGCCACCGGCAGCACCGACCGCCCGTGCGGCGTGAGTGCGTATTGCACGACGGCCGGCACGGGCCCCGTGCGCTCGCGGCTCACCAGGCCATCGGCCTGCAACTCACGCAACTGCTCGGCCAGCACCTTGGCCGACACGTCGGGCAGGCTGCGCCGCAGCGCGGCGAAGTGCAGCGGGCCGTCGGCCAGCCGGTACACGATGAACAGCTTCCAGCGCCCGCCGATGGCCGCCAGTGCCGCCGTCAGTGCGCAGCCCGGGATGGCATTGCCACGCGCCGCGCGAGGGCGGTTACCTGCAGGTGCCTTCTTGGCAGTGGACATGGTGCTGCTTAGAGTGAACCGGGTCAGTCTAGTCACCTCTAAGCCGATGCCCTCAAGACCTACACGCCGTACTGTCGTCACCGCGCTCGCTGCCGTGGGTGCCGGTGCCATCGCCGCACCTGCGCTGCCCGCAACGCCGTCGGGCACGCCGCAGGATTTCGACTTCGAGCACGGCAATTGGCACACGTCACTGCGCCGCCGCCTGCGGCCGCTGAGCGGCACCGATGTGTGGGCGGAGTACGCCGGCACCACCACCGTGCACCCGCTGCTGGGCGGCCGCGCCAATCTCGTCGAGCTGGACGTCTCGGGCCCCGAGGGGCGCATCCAGGGCCTGTCGCTGCGGCTGTTCGAGGTGCAGCAGCAGCGCTGGACGCTCAACTTCTCCAATGCAGCCTCTGGCACCCTCGTCGCGCCCATGGTGGGCGGCTTCGGTGGCGGCCCGCGCGGCCTGTTCTACAGCGCCGAGGACTTCAACGGCCGGCCCATCCTGGTGCGCTTCGTCATCGAGTCCCTCGGTGCCGATCGCTGCCGCTTCGAGCAGGCGTTTTCGGCCGACGCGGGCGGGACATGGGAGGTCAACTGGGTGGCTGTGGACACGCGGCTGTGATGCGGGCTAGCCCGGCGCGCTTGCTCCGGCTGAAGGCGGCGCGGCCGGGCTCCCGGGGCCGCAGTACTCGGGATGGTCGGGGTCGACGAAACAGAAGTCCAGGCTGTCGAAGTCGTAGAGGGCCGTCGCCTTGCCGTCCTGGCTCTTGGCCATGCCCGACAGGGCAAGGCGGATGACCTGGGTACTGGCTTTCAGCTGCACGACGAAACGCTTGATCTCACCGCCCGATGCCGTATCGAGCCAGCGGCCGCGGGCGTAGTCCATCTTGTGCTCCTGCGACCCGATGCGCAGCCCATAGGACAGGACCGTGTCGGCCTCCTTGATGTCCTGGCCCCGCATGTCGATGCTGAGCAACTCGGGGGCGACAAGCGGCTTCTCCAGCCGGATCTCCATCGCGCAAAAGCTCTTGGCCACCTTGGCATGGCCCGCTCCGACCGCCAGGAAGCCAGGATCGTTCTTGTCCTTGGCCACGCGCAGGATCGACAGGACCTGGTTCTGGGGCGAGCGGGTGCCATTGAACTTCAGCGGGCAATGGGCCGAGGTTTGGAACACCGGTTCCGCAAAGCTCGGGCGGCTTTGCTGGGCCATCGCCAGCCCACCGATGAGAAGAAGCGACAAGCCACCCAGGCGCTGAATCTTCATGAGAGCCTCCACTGCCGTACCGTCGAACGAGTCCAGCATAGGGACGGACGCGGCCCGGTGCGACGTCAGATTTGTGGAGGCGGCCGCGGCCATCGGCCTGCCCATGCATACTGCCTCGATGGAGAGACCCACGAGCGAACAGATAGCAGCCCTGCCGCCTTACCCCGCGCTGCCGCTCGACCGCATCCATGTGCTTCGCGACCTGGCTCAGTGCGAGTTCGCCGAACGTGAGCTGCGCCAGGCCGGGCAGGTTGGCTTCGACACCGAAAGCAAACCCATGTTCGTTGCCGGTGGCGAGCAGACCGGACCGCACATCGTGCAGCTCGCGACCGCGGAACATGCCTTCATCGTGCATACGGAAGCGCCCGAGACTGCGGACTTCCTGCGCGCCATGCTCGAGTCGGATGCCATTGCCAAGGTGGGGTTCGGCATCGTTTCCGACCGCGTGCCTCTGCACAGGAAGCTGGGCGTGCAGCTGAGCGGCGGTATCGACGTTTCGCACATGGTGCGCCGCCTGGGTTTCAAGCAGGCCGTCGGCCTCAAGGTGGCCGTCGCCATCGTTCTCGGGCAGCGCATGCCCAAGTCCAAGAAGGTCACCACGTCCAACTGGGCCGCTCGCAAGCTCAGCCCCCAGCAGCTGCAATACGCCGCCAACGATGCGCATGCATCGCTGCTGGTGTACCAGGCACTCAAGGCGATGCCGCTGTAGATGGGCAAATAAAAGGGCGCCCACGGCGCCCTTTCGTTCTCGAAGGCGGCCTTCGCCTCAGGTCTTCACGCCCAGCTCACGCAGCCGCTCGTCGAGATAGCTGTTGGCCGTGTAGCGGTCCGACAGCACCACGTCATCGCGCGGGTGCAGGAACAGTGGCAGCGACACCCGGCTCTTCTTGGCGCCTTCGCCGGTCGGGTTCACCACACGGTGCTGCGTGGACGGGTAATAGCCCTCGGAGGCCTCCTGCAGCATGTCGCCGATGTTGATGGTCAGCGTGCCGAAATCGCAGGGCACGTCGTGCCAGGCGTTGTCGGTGCCCAGCACCTGCAGGCCGGGCTCGTTGGCGGCGGGCAGGATGGTCAGCAGGTTGATGTCGCCATGCGCCGCCGCGCGGATCGAGCCCGCCGGCTCCTCGCCCGTCAGTGGCGGGTAGCGCAGCACGCGCAGGAGCGTCTTGGTGCTGCCCTTGATCATGTTGGACAGCGGCTCGCGGTACCTGGCCGCGATGTCCGGCGGCGTGTACTTCTCGACCCAGCCCAGCAGCTCTTGCGCCAGCGCATTGGCTTCGCGGTAGTAGGTGAGGGCGTCTTCCTTGAGCTGGGGCGGGATGCGGCCCCAGGGGTAGATGTGGAAGTACTCCTTGATGTCCTTCTGCGTGGAGCCCTTGGCGGTCTCCGAGATCGCTGTCGAGAACCAGCCGTCCTGCGTCTCCTTGGAGAAGGCAAACGCATCCTTGCCGTCGCCGTTGAAGAAGGCCAGCCAGTCGGCATAGATCTTCTCGACCAGGGCCTGGCGGATGGGGTGGTTGGTCAGCACGCCGAAACCGGTCTCGTGCAGGGAGCGGGTGAACTTCTCGGCGGCATCTGCCGCGCGGTAGTCAACGACCTGGACTTGCATCTGGGATCTCCTGAATGTCCCTTGCGAACAGCCATTCAATCGCGGGGCTGGTGCGGCGACAAGTTTACGGGCCAGTCAACTTTGCCGCATCGCGGTGCGTGAACTTTGTCGCGGCCCGTCCACCTTGTCGGGCAAACCCGGAGTGCTAGAGTCCGCCCCTGATACTTTTATTCCTTCCCGTCCCTTTTGCGGTTGCCTCTGGCAACAGCAGAGGTGGGTCGCAATCCGCCAACCGGTCGAGCCGTGTCGCGGAAGGTTCTTCAACCAGCCAACTCCCTGGAAACCGGGGCATGAGGTGAGCGAAAGATGATGCAGCAATACAGGTCCAACTCCTACCTGTTCGGCGGAAACGCGCCGTATGTGGAGGAGATGTACGAGGCCTACCTCGACAACCCCGGTTCCGTCCCCGACAACTGGCGCGCCTATTTCGATGCGCTCCAGCATGTGCCCGCGGTTGACGGCAGCGAGGCCCGCGACGTGGCCCATGCGCCGGTCGTCGAATCCTTTGCCCAGCGCGCCAAGGCCAATGCCTTCGCCAACAAGGCCTCCAGCGCCGACCTGGCCGTCGCCCGCAAGCAGGTGCATGTCCAGTCGCTGATCGCGGCCTACCGCTTCCTCGGCAACCGCTGGGCGGAGCTGGACCCCCTCAAGCGCGCCGAGCGCCCCAAGATTCCCGAACTCGACCCCGCGTTCTACGACCTGACCGAGTCCGACATGGACATCTCGTTCAGCGCCGTGAACAGCTATTTCGGCGGTGAGACGATGACGCTGCGCCAGATCGTGCAGGCCCTGCGCGAGACCTACTGCGGCTCGATCGGCTCCGAGTTCATGCACGGCTCCGACCCGGCCGAGAAGCGCTGGTGGCAGGAGAGGCTGGAGAAGGCGCGCGGCAAGCCGACCTTCACGGCCGAAGAAAAGAAGCACATCCTCGACCGCCTGACGGCAGCCGAAGGCCTGGAGCGCTACCTCCACACCCGCTACGTCGGCCAGAAGCGCTTCTCGCTGGAAGGCGGCGAGAGTTTCATCGCGGCCATGGACGAAGTCATCCAGCGTGGCGGCGAGCGCGGCGTGCAGGAGATCGTCATCGGCATGGCCCACCGTGGCCGCCTGAACGTGCTGGTCAACACGCTGGGCAAGATGCCCGCCGACCTGTTCGCCGAGTTCGAGCACAAGGCTGCCGAGGACCTGCCGGCCGGCGACGTGAAGTACCACCAAGGCTTCAGCTCCGACGTGTCGACGTCCGGCGGCCCGGTGCACCTGTCGCTCGCGTTCAACCCGTCCCACCTCGAAATCGTCAACCCGGTCGTCGAAGGCAGCGTGCGCGCCCGCCAGGACCGCCGTGGCGACAGCGTCGGCGCCCAGGTGCTGCCGGTGCTGGTGCACGGTGACGCGGCCTTCGGTGGCCAGGGCGTCGTGCAGGAAACGCTGGCGATGGCCCAGACCCGTGGCTACCGCACCGGCGGCACGGTGCACATCGTCATCAACAACCAGATCGGCTTCACCACCAGCGACCCGCGCGACCTGCGCTCGACCTGGTACTGCTCCGACGTCGTCAAGATGATCGAAGCACCGGTGCTGCACGTGAACGGCGACGACCCCGAGGCCGTCGTCTGGGCCACGCAGCTGTGCATGGACTACCGCGCCGAGTTCCACAAGGACGTGGTTCTCGACATCGTCTGCTTCCGCAAGCTGGGCCACAACGAGCAGGACACGCCGGCCCTGACCCAGCCGATGATGTACAAGAAGATCGCCGCCCACCCCGGCACGCGCAAGGTCTACGGCGACAAGCTGGTGGCGCAGAACGTGCTGCCGGCCGAGGGCCCGGACGATATGGTCAAGGCCTACCGCGCCGCGATGGACGAGGGCCGTCACACGGTCGATCCGGTGCTGACCAACTTCAAGAGCAAGTTCGCCACCGACTGGTCGCCCTTCCTCGGCAAGAAGTGGACAGACAACTGCGACACCGCCATCCCCGTGGCCGAGTGGAAGCGCCTGGCCGAGAAGCTGACGACCATTCCCAAGGACTTCGCCGCCCACAACCTGGTGCAGAAGCTCTACGGCGACCGCGCTGCGATGGGTCGCGGCGAGGTCAACGTCGACTGGGGCATGGGCGAAAGCATGGCCTTCGCCTCGCTGGTGGCCAGTGGCTACCCGGTGCGCCTGTCCGGCGAGGACAGCGGCCGCGGCACCTTCACCCACCGCCACGCGGTCATGCATGACCAGAACCGTGCGAACTGGGATGACGGTACCTACATCCCGCTGCAGAACGTCGCCGAAGGCCAGGCCCCGTTCACCGTCATCGACTCCATCCTCAGCGAGGAGGCGGTGCTGGGCTTCGAGTACGGCTACGCCGCCGCCGAACCCAACACGCTGACCATCTGGGAAGCGCAGTTCGGCGACTTCGTCAACGGCGCCCAGGTCGTCATCGACCAGTTCATCGCTTCCGGTGAAGTGAAGTGGGGCCGCTCCAACGGCCTGACGATGATGCTGCCGCACGGCTACGAAGGCCAGGGCCCCGAGCACAGCTCGGCGCGCCTGGAGCGCTTCATGCAGCTGGCCGCGGACAACAACATGCAGATCGTGCAGCCCACCAACGCCGCGCAGATCTTCCACGTGCTGCGCCGCCAGATGCTGCGCATGTTCCGCAAGCCCCTGGTCATCATGACCCCGAAGAGCCTGCTGCGCGCCAAGGACGCGACCTCGCCGCTGGTCGACTTCACCAAGGGTGATTTCAAGACCGTCATTGGTGAGCAGGACGCGACGCTGAACGCCGACAAGGTCAAGCGCGTCATCGTCTGCTCGGGCAAGGTCTATTACGACCTGGTGCGCACCCGTGCCGAGAAGAAGGCGACCGACGTGGCCATCGTGCGCGTCGAGCAGCTCTACCCCTTCCCGCACAAGGCCTTCGCCGCCGAGCTCAAGAAGTACCCCAACGCCACCGACATCGTCTGGTGCCAGGACGAGCCGCAAAACCAGGGCGCCTGGTTCTTCGTGCAGCACTATGTGCACGAGAACATGAGCGAAGGCCAGAAGCTCGGCTACGCCGGCCGCCCGGCCAGCGCCAGTCCCGCCTGTGGCTACGCCCACCTGCACCAGGAGCAGCAGAAGGCCCTGTTGGATCAGGCCTTCGCCAAGCTCAAGGGCTTCATCCTCACCAAATAAGACCGCACCGCGCAGCGCCACATTTCCGGCGCTGCGCTCACTTGCGCCTGTACCGCATCACACCGAATAAAGAACACGGAGCCTCACACCATGGCCATCGTTGACGTCCAAGTTCCCCAGTTTTCCGAATCCGTTTCCGAGGGCACGCTGCTGACCTGGAAGAAGAAGCCCGGCGAAGCCGTCACCATCGACGAGACCCTCGTCGAGATCGAGACCGACAAGGTCGTGCTCGAAGTGCCCGCACCCGCCTCCGGCGTGCTGGCCGAGATCGGTGTCGCTGACGGCAGCACGGTCACCAGCCAGCAACTGCTGGCCAAGATCGATACCGAAGGCAAGGCTGGCGTCGCTGCGCCCGCCACGACGGCTTCGGTTGCCGCGCCCGCCGCCGCTGCTGCACCTGCCGCCGCCCCCGCCGCCACGGGTGGCAGCAAGGGCGATGTGGCCATGCCCGCCGCCGCCAAGATCCTGGCCGAGAAGGGCCTGGCCGCCACCGACGTGGCCGGCTCCGGCAAGGACGGCCGCGTGACCAAGGGCGACGCCCTGGCCGCCGGCGCCAAGCCCGCTGCCGCTGTCGCCGCCCCGCTGGTCGTGCCCGCATCGCCTGCCGTCGCCAAGCCGCTGCCGGCCGTCGCCGCGCCGGTCCAGCCCAACCTGGGCGACCGCCCCGAGCAGCGCGTGCCCATGACCCGCCTGCGCGCCCGCATCGCCGAGCGCCTGGTGCAGTCGCAGTCGACCAACGCCATCCTGACCACCTTCAACGAAGTCAACATGGCCCCGGTCATGGAGATGCGCAAGAAGTTCCAGGAGAAGTTCGAGAAGGAACACGGCGTCAAGCTCGGCTTCATGAGCTTCTTCGTCAAGGCGGCCGTCGCGGCGCTGAAGAAGTACCCGATCATCAACGCGTCGGTCGATGGCAACGACATCGTCTATCACGGCTACTTCGACATCGGCATTGCCGTGGGCTCGCCGCGCGGCCTCGTCGTGCCGGTGCTGCGCAACGTCGACCAGATGAGCTTCGCCGACATCGAGAAGAAGATCGCCGAGTTCGGCCAGAAGGCGAAGGACGGCAAGCTGTCCATCGACGACCTGACCGGCGGCACCTTCTCCATCTCCAACGGCGGCACCTTCGGCTCCATGCTGTCCACGCCCATCATCAACCCGCCGCAGTCGGCCATCCTGGGTGTGCACGCCACCAAGGACCGCGCGGTGGTGGAGAACGGTCAGGTCGTGGTGCGCCCGATCAACTACCTCGCCATGTCCTATGACCACCGCATCATCGACGGCCGCGAAGCCGTGCTGGGCTTGGTCACGATGAAGGAAGCGCTGGAAGATCCGGCTCGCCTGCTGTTCGATATCTAAGCCAAGGAAACGATCAGCATGACCACCAAGCAATTCGACGTCGTCGTCATCGGCGGCGGCCCCGGCGGCTACATCGCCGCCATCCGCGCGGCCCAGTTGGGCATGAACGTGGCCTGCATCGACGAGTGGAAGAACGACAAGGGCGGCCCCGCTCTCGGCGGCACCTGCACCAATGTCGGCTGCATCCCGTCCAAGGCCCTGCTGCAGTCCAGCGAGCACTACGAGCAGCTGAACCACCACTTCGCCGACCACGGCATCACGGCGGACAACGTCAAGATGGACGTCGCCAAGATGCTGGCCCGCAAGGACCAGGTCGTGAAGCAGAACAACGACGGCATCGTCTACCTGTTCAAGAAGAACAAGGTCACGTTCTTCCACGGTCGTGGTTCTTTCGTTGCCGCCAAGGATGGCGGTTATGAACTCAAGGCCGGCGAGGAGACCATCGCCGCCAAGCAGGTCATCGTCGCCACGGGTTCCAACGCCCGCGCGCTGCCCGGCGTGCCCTTTGACGAAGAGAACATCCTGTCCAACGACGGCGCTTTGCGCGTCGGCGCGACGCCCAAGAAGCTGGGCCTGATCGGTGCTGGCGTCATCGGCCTGGAGATGGGCTCGGTCTGGCGCCGCCTGGGTGCTGAAGTCACCGTGCTGGAAGGCCTGCCGGCCTTCCTCGGCGCGGTCGACGAAAGCGTCGCCAAGGAAGCCGCCAAGGTCTTCAAGAAGCAGGGCCTGGACATCCAGCTCGGCGTGAAGGTCGGCGAGGTCAAGTCGGGCAAGAAGGGTGTCAGCGTCGCCTACACGGATGCCAAGGGCGAGGCCAAGACGCTCGAAGTCGACAAGCTCATCGTCTCCATCGGCCGCGTGCCGAACACGATCGGCCTGGGTGCCGACGTGGTGGGCCTGAAGCTCGACGAGCGTGGCGCCATCGTCGTCGACGATGACTGCAAGACCAACCTGCCGGGCGTCTGGGCCATCGGTGACGTCGTGCGCGGCCCGATGCTCGCGCACAAGGCCGAGGAAGAGGGCGTGGCCGTGGCGGAGCGCATGGCTGGCCAGCACGGGCATGTGAACTTCAACACCATCCCCTGGGTCATCTACACCAGCCCCGAGATCGCCTGGGTCGGCAAGACCGAACAGCAGTTGAAGGCCGAGGGCGTGGCCTACAAGGCCGGCCAGTTCCCCTTCCTGGCCAATGGCCGGGCCCGCGCGCTGGGCGACACGACCGGCTTCGTCAAGTTCCTGGCCGATGCCAAGACCGACGAGATCCTGGGCGTGCACATCATCGGCCCGTTCGCGTCGGAGCTGATCTCAGAGGCCGTCGTCGCGATGGAGTTCAAGGCCTCGGCCGAGGACATCGCGCGCATCTGCCACGCCCACCCGTCGCTGAGCGAGGCGACGAAGGAAGCCGCCCTTGCCGTCGACAAGCGGACGCTGAACTTCTGATCGCGCGAAGCGAGTTGAAAGGGGCGGCCACACAGTCGCCCCTTTTTCTTCCATGACCAGCGTCACTGAGCTCTACCAGCAAACCCTCGCCGAGCGCGGCTACAAAGCCGATGCGGCGCAGCTGCGCGCCGTCGAGGCCTTGCAGCGCTGCCAGGACGAATGGGCCAGCTACAAGGCGCGGCGCGCCAATGCCGTGACCAAGCTGCTGGTGCGCCCACCCATCCCGCGCGGCGTCTACATGTACGGCGGCGTGGGCCGGGGCAAGAGCTTCCTGATGGACTGCTTCTTCCAGGCCGTGCCGCTGCAGCGCAAGACGCGTCTGCACTTCCACGAGTTCATGCGCGAGGTGCACCGCGAGCTGCAGGAACTCAAGGGCATTGCCGATCCGCTGGAGGAGCTGGGCAAGCGCATCGCGCGGCGTTTCCGCCTGATCTGCTTCGACGAGTTCCACGTCGCCGACGTGACCGACGCGATGATCCTGCATCGGCTGCTGGACGCGCTGTTCCGCAACCGCGTGTCCATCATCACGACGTCCAATTTCCATCCCGACGGGCTCTACCCCAACGGCCTGCATCGTGACCGCATCCTGCCGGCCATCGAGCTGCTGAAGGCCAATCTCGAGGTCATCAACGTCGACGCCGGCACCGACTACCGGCGCCGCACGCTGGAGGACATGAACCTCTATCTGACGCCGCTGAATGAAGCGACCGAGGCGGCCCTCACCAAGGCCTTCGAGTCGCTCGCAGAGGCCCAGGACGAGGACCGCAAGCTGATGATCGAGCACCGTGCGATCTATGCGCGTCGGCGTGCTGGTGGTGTCGTCTGGTTCGATTTCGCAACCCTTTGTGGCGGCCCGCGCTCGCAGAACGACTATCTGGAACTGGCCAGCCAGTTCCACACCGTCATCCTGTCCGACGTGCCCGAGATGCCGGTACGCCTGGCCAGCGAGGCGCGCCGCTTCACCTGGCTGGTGGACGTGCTCTACGACCGCCGCGTCAAGCTCATCATCTCGGCAGCGGTACCGGCCGAACAGCTCTACACCGAAGGCCCGCTGGCCCACGAGTTCCCGCGCACCGTGTCGCGGCTGCAGGAGATGCGCTCGGCCGAATATCTGGCCCTGGCCCGCCGCGAGGTCGATACTTCGCTGACATGATCCTGCGTCCCCTGATCCTTGCGCTTGCCGCCACGGCTGCCGTGGCCCAGCCCGCGACGCGTACCGAGGTTGCGGCCCAGCGTGCCGCCGTCGAGCAGCGGTTCGCGCGCGAGAAGCTCGAATGCGAGCAGCGCTTCTCGGTGGCCGCCTGCCTTGACGACGTGCGCCAGCGCCGCCACGACGCCCTGGAGCCGCTGGTCAAGCGTGAGCATGAGCTGGCGGCCGAGGAACGACGTGCGCGCGCGGCGGGACAGACCCAGCGCGTGCGCGAACGCGAACTCGCTGCGTCCCAGGACGAAGGCCAGAAGCGTGAGCGCCTCCTCACGGCCCCAAACCCGGCCCAGCCCGCGTCGCCCCTCGCGCGTACGCCGCGGGCGATCAGCCCGGAGGCCGCTGAACGCCACCGCGCGCAGGTCGCCGGCAAGGCCGAGGAGGACGCGGCCAAGCGCCGCGAGAAGGCCCAGGCGCGCGAACAGCAACAGCAGCAGCGCATCGCCGAACACGCCGCCAAGTTGAAGAACCGCACCAAGCCCGCAGCCGCGCCGCTGCCGTTGCCTGGGGCGTCGGCGGCTTCCCGGCCGAACTGAGCGACTCAGTCGAGGTTTTCGAGCTTGACGATGGCGATGGACAGGTTGTCGCCGCCGCCCCGCGCGCGCTGTCGCGCCTTGCTGACCAGCAACTCGGCCGCTTCGCGCGGCGGCAGGCTGTAGAGCACGCTGCCCAGTTCCTGGGCGGTGAAGTAGTGCCAGAGGCCATCGCTGCAGCACATCAGCGTGTCGCCCACTTCGAGGTTCTCGAAGCGTTCCGACGTCGACGTCGGGTCCTGCACGGTGCCCAGGCAGGCGGTCAGCAGATTGCTCTGCGGATGCGAACTGGCCTCCGCCTCGGTGAGCTGGCCTTCGTCGACGAGGCGCTGCACATAGGAGTGGTCCATGGAACGCTTGACGAGGCGGGCGCCACGGAACCAGTAGATGCGGGAGTCGCCGGAGTGGATCCAGTGCGCGCAGCGGTCGCTGCTGACGACGAAACCGGCGATGGTGCTGTGCGGCTCCTCCTCGGCGGAGATGGCCGTCAGCTTGATCATCAGATGCGCCTCGGCCGTGATCTGGCTCAGCAGCTCGGCCGGCAACTCGTCCTCGGGCGAGTAGCGCTCGAAGAGCTGACGCGCGGTCAGGATGACCTGGTCCGCCGCCTTGCGCCCGCCGCTCTTGCCGCCCATGCCATCGGCGACGATGCCCAAGACACAGCCTGCGATGCGGGGGTGGGCGATGACGGCCACCTGGTCCTGCTGGTAGGCCCGGTCACCGCGATGGGTGCCGGTGGCTGCGTTGAGTCGGAATCCGACGGCGGTGGGGGAGGGCATACGAAAACTATACTGGGCAGTGAGCTTTTGGCCTGCATGGAACCGCCTTCGCAAACCCTCGGATGGATGAACAACTTCACTCGTTGCCGCGGCGGCTCATTGAGTTGCGCATGGAGCATGGCGACCTGGACGCGATGATCGACCGCCTGGTCGAACAACCGCCGGTGGACGAATTGGCATTGCAGCGGCTCAAGAAGCGGCGCCTCGCCTTGCGCGACATGATTGCCCGGCTGGAGGCCGCCACCGAGCCCGATGAACCCGCCTAGGAGTGTGTTTGTACGCCGGGCATGGCGCCCGCAAGGTAGCCCAGCGGCGCAATCTAGGCGCGCGGCGCAGTGCAGGCTGGCCGCCTGCGCCAGCCGTGCAACAACGAGTGCGGCGTTGGGCTTCCTTGCCCTTCGGGTTGCCCCGCAAAAACAGCGTCTGCGGCGTTGCAAATCCTCGCCGGGCGGCGAGCCCGGCTGCGGTTCGCGCCTTGCAGCCACTGCTTTTGCGGGGCAACGGGTGCCATGACCGGCGTGCAAACACACTCCCTCGACGACTGGCTCGACGCCCTCGATCAGGCCACCCCTCCCGCTCCGCCCGCTGCTGACGAACTCGAACAGGCCGTTTTGGCCGCTTTCGACCTGGACGGCCCCTTGGCGCGCCTGGATAGGGGCTACAAGCCCCGCGCGCCCCAGCTGGAGATGACCCGTGCCGTCGCCCGGGCGCTCAGCCGCCGCCAGGCCCTGGTCGTCGAAGCGGGTACCGGCGTCGGCAAGACCTTCGCCTACCTCGTCCCGGCCCTGCTGGCGGGCAGCCGGGCCCTCATCAGCACCGCCACCAAGAGCCTGCAGGACCAGCTCTTCCKGCGCGACCTGCCGCGCCTGACCAAGGCGCTGAACACGCCGGTGCGCCTGGCGCTGCTGAAAGGGCGCAGCAGCTACCTCTGCCTGCACCGCATGAAGGAGGCGCGCGTCTCCGGCGAATTCCCGGACCGGCGCACGGCGCTGTCGCTGGCCCGCATCGAGCGCTGGGCCCTGGGCACGACGACGGGTGATTTCGCCGAGATCGACGGGCTGGATGAGCGTTCCCCCATCATTCCTATCGTCAGCTCCAGCCGCGAGAACTGCCTGGGCCAGGAATGCCCGGACTGGAAGGCCTGCTACGTCGTCAAGGCGCGGCGCGAGGCCATGGAGGCCGACGTCGTCGTCGTCAACCACCACCTCTTCTTCGCCGACATGACCCTGCGCGACACCGGCGTCGCGGAGCTGCTGCCCAGCGTCGAAATCGCCATCTTCGACGAGGCCCACCAGCTCGCCGAGGCGGGCGTGCAATTCCTCGGCACGCTGCTGGGCACGGCCTCCCTGATCGATTTCGCCCGCGACATGCTGGCCCAGGGCCTGGCCCATGCGCGCGGCGTGCACGACTGGCAGGGGCTGCATGCCGGCGTCGAGAAGGCGGCACGCGAGCTGCGCCTGGCGGCGGCCGGGCCGCTGGCCACGGCCGGGCGCGAGCTGCGGGGCACGCTGAAGCTGGGCTGGAAGGAGAGGGCGAACCAGCCCGCCTTTGCCGGGGCGCTGGCTGGGGTCGAGGCCGCGGCGGCCAAGGCCTTGGAGGCGCTGACCGCTGTGCGCGAGGCCGCGCCCGACTTCGCCCGCCTGTGCGAGCGCGCCCAGGAATTGCGCGAGCTGGCGAAACAGTTCGCCACCGAACCCGACCCGGGCGATGTGCGCTGGATCGACATCAGCCCGCACTCCGCCCGCCTCGTCGAATCGCCGCTGGACATCCGCGACGCGATGCAGCAGCAGTTGGAGGGCCCACCCAAGGCCTGGGTGTTCACGTCGGCCACGTTGGGGGATGACGAGGGCCTGACCTGGTTCACCGAACCCGCCGGCCTGACGGACGCCGAGGTGCTGCGCGTCGGCAGCCCCTTCGACTACCCGACCCATGCGCGCCTTTATGTGCCGCGGGGCTTTCCGAAGCCCAGCGAGCCCAGCCACCCGCCCAGCGTCGCGCTGCTGGCCTCGCGTCTGGCGCGGGCCTTGGGTGGCCGGACCTTTGTGCTGACGACGACGCTGCGCAATCTGCAGACGGTGGCGGATGCGCTGCGCGAGCGCTTCGAGGCGGCCGGCGACGCCATCGGCGTGCTGCAGCAGGGTGCCGCGCCCAAGCGCGTGCTGTTGCAGCGCTTCATCGACAACCCGGCGTCGGTGCTGGTCGGCTCGGCCAGCTTCTGGGAAGGCATCGATGTGCCCGGCGATGCGCTGCAGTGCGTCATCATCGACAAGCTTCCCTTTCCGCCGCCCAACGATCCGCTCGTGGAAGCGAGGGTGCAGCGCCTGGAGGCCCAGGGGCGCAATGCGTTTTCGGAGTATTTCGTCGCCGAGGCGGCCATCGCGCTGAAGCAGGGCGCCGGCCGGCTGATCCGGACCGAGACCGACCGCGGCCTGCTGGTGGTGTGCGACCCGCGCATGGCCGGCATGAACTACGGCCGCCGCCTGCGCGCGGCCCTGCCGCCGATGACGCCGGTGGCCAACGAGGCCGAGGCGCTGGCCTGGTTGCAGCTGCTGAATGAAGAGCGGGCCTGACGGCCCGTTTGATGTTTGGCTTTCGGGCCGAGCGCTGGGCCGCTCCCGAGCCGGCCCGCCTGGCGATGTGCTTGGCGGTCGATCCGCCAAGCATCGCCGTCCCCCCGGGGGACCGACTGGACTTGCCCGCGTTCAGCGGCGCAAGGCCAGGCGAGGGGTCACCACAACTGCCACCAGGGCTTTTTGCGCTTGCCGCCGTTGCTGGCGTACTGGCTGTCGGGGAAGTTCTTGTCCAGCACGCGGCGGGCGTCGTCGCGCAGCTGGGTCAGGCCGAGCTTGTCATAGCTCTCGCCCATGATGAACAGGCCTTCCTCGATGCCGGGCGCGTACTGGAACTCCGCCACGGCCGCCTGGGCGCGGTTGGCCGCGGCCACATAGGCCTTGCGGTTGAAGTAGTAGCGCGCCACATGGATCTCGTAGGCCGCCAAGGTGTTGGTGATGAAGTTGATGCGGGTCGTCGCTTCGGCCGAGTACTTGGACTCGGGGAATTGCTCGACGAGCTGGCGGAAGGCCAGCAGGGCTTCGCGCGAGGCCTGCTGGTCGCGCTCGGACACGTCCTGGTTGGCCAGGCGGCCGAACAGGCCCAGGTCTTCGTTGAAGTTGACGATGCCCTTCATGTAGAGGGCGTAGTCCATCGCCGGGCTGGACGGGTTGAGCTTGATGAAGCGGTCCAGCGTCGAGATCGCCTGCGCGCGCTCGGCCGTGCGGAAGTAGGCCCAGGCCAGATCCAGCGTCGCCTGCTGGCCCATCGTCGTGCCGGCGGCGCGCCCCTCGATCTTCTCCAGGGACTTGATTGCGCGGTCATAACTGCCCGCGTTCAGGTCGTCCTTGGCGTCTGCATACAATTTGTCCAGCGCCGCCTGGGAGTTTGGGTCCTCCTTGGCCGTGGAGCCGCAGCCGCTCATGCCAAGCGCGAACGCCATCAGGACAGCGCCGGCGACGATGCGGCCGGCCTTGAATTTCTCAACAAACATGTCTGAAGTCGACGGCGATGCTGCCGGCTGGTCACAGGGAACAATGGACGCGGAGTATAGGGTGGGGGGTCAGGACGATTTCGAGCAGGAAGCCGAAGACGGTGGCGACGCCGAGCGGCGCGCTGCGGAAGTCGATGCCGGCGGCCATGGTGAGCGCCTGGATCGCTGGCTGACGACGCAGGCGCCGGAGTTCTCGCGCAACCATCTGCAGTCGCTGATCGAGCGCGGCTGCGTGACGGTCGACGGCAAGGTGCTGGAGAAGGCTGCCCACAAGCTGCGCGCCGGCCAGCGCGTCGAGATCGAGCTGCTGCCCACCGACGAGAGCCGCGCCTTCCGCGCCGAGGCGATGGCGCTGGACTTCGTCTACGAGGACGAGCACATGGCGGTGGTCAACAAGCCGGCTGGCCTGGTCGTGCACCCGGCCGCGGGCAACTGGTCGGGCACGCTGATGAACGGCCTGCTGGCCCATCACGCCGCCGCGGCGACGCTGCCGCGCGGCGGCATCGTGCACCGGCTGGACAAGGACACCAGTGGCGTCATGGTCGTCGGCAAGACGCTGGCGGCCGTCACGGCGCTGATGCGCCAGATCTCGGCGCGCGAGGTGCACCGCGAATACCTGGCCCTGGCCTGGGGCCGCGTCGAAGAGCCTTTCGTCGTCGAACAGGCCATGCGCCGCGATCCGATCTCGCGCGTGAAGATGGCCATCGCCCCGGCCAACCTCGGCAAGCCGGCGCGCACGGACTTCTTCCCCCTCGGTGTCGGCGATGTGCAGGGTCGCCCCGTCAGCGCCGTGCATTGCGTGCTGCACACCGGCCGCACCCACCAGATCCGCGTGCACCTGATGCACAGCGGCCACCCCATGCTGGCCGACGTGCTCTATGGCGGCGCCCCGGCCCTCGGGCTGACGCGCCAGGCCCTGCATGCGGCTCGGCTGTCCCTGACCCATCCGACCACCGGCGAGGCCCTGGTGCTGACCGCGCCACCGCCCGCCGACATGGCCGCCGCCTGGGCCCAGATCGGCGCCGCAGACCTGCCCGGCTGACGCGGCTATACAATGCACTCCGGTTGTCGTGGCAGCCAACGCGCCCAGAAGTCGACAAGACGGGCGCGATCCGCGCGGTTAGCAGTTCATCCGCCCGCCCGGTCAACCACCCCGATCGCGTCCCGCTGGAAGGCTGCTGAGCCCCAAGGTGACGCCCGGACAGACCCCGTCTGCTTCGCCTGAAGACCGCTGTGAGCGCCCAGGCCCGGACGGATTGCCAAGCTAGGCTTGATTGAGGGCGCACTTGCGTTCATGAATACCCAGGATGCCAAGCGCGTCCTCGAGACCGCGCTGATCTGTGCCTCGCAGCCGCTGACGCTGCGCGAGTTGCGCAGCCTGTTCGCCGACGAACTCGGCGCCGATACCGTGCGCAGCCTGCTCGACGAGCTCAGCCGCGACTGGGAAGGCAAGGGCGTCGAGCTGGTGGCGCTCGCCTCGGGCTGGCGCTTCCAGAGCCGCCCCGAGCTGCGCGAATACCTCGACCGCCTGCACCCCGAGAAGCCGCCGCGCTATTCGCGTGCCGTGCTCGAGACGCTGGCCATCATTGCCTACCGCCAGCCGGTCACGCGCGGCGACATCGAGGACATCCGCGGCGTCGTCGTCGCGAGCCAGATCGTCAAGCAGCTCGAGGACCGCGGCTGGATCGAGGCCATCGGCCATCGCGAGACGCCGGGGCGCCCGGCGCTGTACGCGACGACCAAGTCCTTCCTCGATGACCTGGGTCTGGCCAGCCTGGAACAGCTGCCTGCCCTGGACATTGGCGGCGAAGCGCCGCCGGCCTTCGAGGCCCTGCAAGGCCAGCTGCTTGACGCTCCCGATGACGCCGAGGCGCCGGCCGAGACAGCTTCCGAAGTGCCTGCCGAAGCAATCGTCCCGAGTCTGAGCCTGTTTGGCGACGACGGTACGCCGGCACTCCCCGATCCCGACCCCAACGATCCGCCCCCGCAACCCCAGCCCGAATCCGCATGAACGACGCTGCCGACCAAGACAAGTCCCTGCCTCCTGCCGCCGAGGCCGAAGCGCCTGCCGCGCCCAAACGGCGTCGCACGACGGCCAAGGCGCCGGCCGAGGCTGCGCCCGCGGCCACGCCTGAGGCCGCAGAGCCCGCTGAGGCGGCCACGCCCGTGAAGCGCACTCGCCGCAAGCCCGCCGAGGCCGTGGCCGAGGAAGCCGTGACGGCGGCGCCGGCCGAAGAGGCGCCGGCACCGGCCCGCAAGCGCGCGCCTCGAAAGGCTGCCGCAGAGGATTCGGCACCCGCCGTGGCTGCAGAAGCGCCGGCACCGGTCGCGGCACCGGCGGCGCCCGTTTTCACGCTGGCTGAGGAGGCGCCGACCGCGTCGACCGCGGCAGGCGGCGAGGCGGATGGTGAAGGGGAAGAGGGCGAGTCGGACGAAGATGGCGAGCGCAGCGGACGCGGTCGCAACCGCCGACGCAACCGCAAGGAGCGCGCGGAGCGTCAGGATGCAGCGCAACCGGCGGGTGGTGGTGCTGAGCCGTCTGGCCCGATCCTGGCGCCGGAACTCGTCGAGGCCGCGGGGGCGCGCTTCGCCGATGTGCTGTCGGGCAATCTGGACGCGGAATCGGAAGGTCCGGTGGGTGAGCCGCCGCAGCTGCGGCCCGAGCCCGACGAGGCGGCCGAAGAAGCGGTCGAGGGCGAGAGCAAGCGCGTGCTGGCGCCGGATGCCGATGCGCCCAAGCTGCAGAAGGTGCTGGCCCAGGCCGGCATCGGCTCGCGCCGCGACATCGAGGAATGGATCGCCGAAGGCAAGATCGAAGTGAACGGCGAAGTGGCCCATGTCGGCCAGCGCATCTCCTTCGGTGACCGCGTGCGCGTCAACGGCAAGGACGTGCGCGTGCGCATCTCGCCGCCGAACCCGCGCATCCTGGCCTATCACAAGCCCACGGGCGAGGTGTCCACGTTCAACGATCCGGAAGGCCGCCCGACGGTGTTCCGCTCGCTGCCGCGCGTGCAGGGCCAGAAATGGCAGTCCGTCGGCCGCCTGGACATCAACACCGAAGGCCTGCTGCTCTTCACCAACTCCGGCGAACTGGCCAATCAGCTGATGCACCCGCGCTTCGGCGTCGAGCGCGAGTACGCGGCCCGTGTGCTCGGCTCGCTGAGCGACGAGCAGCGCGCCAAGCTGCTGGAAGGCGTCAATGTCGAAGGCCAGACGGCTTCGTTCAAGAGCATCGAGGACGGCGGCGGCGAAGGCGCCAACCGCTGGTACCGCGTCGTCATTACCGAAGGCCGCAACCGCGAGGTGCGCAAGCTCTTCGAGGCGGTCGGCATGGTGGTCAGCCGCCTGATCCGCATCCGCTACGGCACCGTGGTGCTGCCGCGCGGCCTCAAGCGTGGTGTCTGGGTGGAGCTGGGCGACGACGACGTTCGCGTCATCCGCCGCCTGGCGGGCCACACCTCGAACAGCGGACAAGGACAAGGTCAGGGCCAGAACCAGGGGCAGGGCTACAGCCAGGGTCAGGGCAAGAGCCAGCCGCAGCAGCAGCAGGGCAACAAGAACGACCGCAACAAGCGCCGCAACGATGAGCGACACAGCGGCAGTGGCGGCCCGCGCCCGAGCCGCCCGCCCGAGGCGCCGCAACAGCAGGCCCGCCCGCCGCGCGAGGAGCGCGCGCCGCGCCGGGACGACGATGAAGACGACGGTTTCATTCCGCACCACGTCAATCCGCTGGAGCAGACCTTCGACCGGCGTCACGCCACCAGCGGCAAGCGCGGCCTGCCCCAGGGCTTCGGCGCCGGCGGCAGCCAGCAGAATGACCGGCACGGCAAGGGCGGCGGTGGCAACAAGGGCAACGGCCCGCGTGAACCCGATCCGATGCAGACCTCGGTGGGCTATATCGGTGGCGACGCCTTCCTGCGCCGTGGCGGCGGCGGCGGTGGCCGTGGCGGCAAGGGCGGCGGCGGCGGTGGTGGTGGTCGCTCCGGCGGCGGCTACGGCGGCCGTCGCTGAAAGCGCGGCGGACGATACAACTAGGGTCATCCCTGCCCGCTACAATCACAGGCTTTGTCCAATACGCCCCCTCAGGAGAATCCCATGGCGATCGAAACCACCCTGTCCATCATCAAGCCCGATGCCGTGGCGAAGAACGTCATCGGCCAGATCTACGCCCGCTTCGAAGGCGCCGGCCTGAAGGTCGTGGCGGCCAAGATGGTGCACCTGTCGCGCGTCGAAGCCGAACAGTTCTACGCCGTCCACAAGGCCCGTCCCTTCTTCAACGACCTGGTCAACTTCATGATCTCCGGTCCGGTGATGATCCAGGCCCTGCAAGGCGAAGGCGCCATCCTGAAGAACCGTGACCTGATGGGCGCGACCGATCCGAAGAAGGCCGAGAAGGGCACCATCCGCGCCGACTTCGCCGACAGCATCGACGCCAACGCCGTGCACGGCTCCGACGCCGCCGAAACGGCCGCCGTCGAAGTGGCATTCTTCTTCCCCGGCATGAACGTCTACGCCGGCCGTTAATTGCCCCCAACGGGGTCGGTGACCCCGGCCCAGGAAGTTCGTATGGAAGCGGTCAACCTGCTCGGTTTTGATCTGCCAGGCCTGGCCGCCTACTGCGAGCAACTGGGCGAAAAGAAGTTCCGTGCGACCCAGCTGTTCCGCTGGGTCCACCAGAAGGGCGCGTCTGACTTCGATCAGATGTCCGACCTCGCCAAGTCCTTGCGCGACAAGCTCAAGGGGCGTGCCCACATCACCGCCTTGGCCGTCATCTCCGAGCATGTCTCGGCCGATGGCACCATCAAGTGGCTGTTCGATGTCGGCGCCGGCAATGCCGTCGAGGCGGTCTTCATCCCCGAAGACGATCGCGGCACCCTCTGCATCTCCAGCCAGGCCGGTTGCGCCGTGGGCTGCCGTTTCTGCTCCACCGGCCACCAGGGCTTCAGCCGCAACCTGAGCACCGCCGAGATCACGGCCCAGCTCTGGTTCGCCGAGCACAACCTGCGCAAACGCCTCAACACGACGGAGCGAGTGATCTCCAACGTCGTCATGATGGGCATGGGCGAGCCGCTGCAGAACTACGACCAGCTCGTGCCGTCGCTCAAGACCATGCTGGACGACCATGGCTATGGCCTCAGTCGCCGCCGCGTCACCGTGTCGACCTCGGGCGTCGTGCCCATGATCGACCGGCTGCGCGAGGACTGCCCGGTGGCCATGGCCGTCAGCCTGCATGCGCCGACCGACCCGCTGCGCGACCAGCTCGTGCCGCTGAACAAGAAGTACCCGATCGCCGAGTTGCTGGCCGCCTGCAACCGCTACCTCGACGCCGCGCCGCGCGACTTCATCACCTTCGAGTACTGCATGCTGCAGGAGGTGAACGACTCGCCCGAACAGGCCCATGAGCTGGTGCGGCTGTTGAAGCACAAGGTCAGCTGCAAGATCAACCTGATCCCCTTCAACCCCTTCCCGGCGTCGGGTCTGATCCGCAGCACGAATGCGCGCGTGCAGGCCTTTGCCGAGGTGCTGATCCAGGCCGGCATCGTGACGACGGTGCGCAAGACGCGTGGCGACGACATCGACGCCGCCTGCGGTCAGTTGGCCGGTGAGGTACAGGACCGCACCCGCGCGCATATCCGCATGGTCAGGGCACCCGTCACGGTGGCCAAATCCAACTGATGCTCCCCCAAGCCGAGGATTTGATGAAGCGACTGTTGATCGTTCTGGCCACCGCCCTCCTTGCAGCCTGCGCCGGCACCACCGCGCCGAGCGGCGATCGCGAGATCCGAACCGATTCCGACCAGACCGACGCCGACCGCAAGGCCGCCATCCGTCTGGAGCTGGCCCAGGGCTATTTCTCGCGCGGCCAGTTCAACACGGCGCTGGACGAGCTCAAGCTCGCGCTGCAGGCCAAGCCCGACATGCGCGATGCCGTCAATCTGCGCGGCCTGATCTACGGCGCCATGGGCGAACACCAGCTCGCCGAGGAGGCCTTCCGCCGCGCGCTGGTCGTCTACCCCAACGATTCCGACACCCTGCACAACTACGGCTGGTTCATGTGCCAGCAGCAGCGCTGGCAGACGGCCGACTCGCTGTTCGACCAGGCCCTGGCCCAGTCCACCTATCGCGCCCCGGCACGCACCCTGCTGGCCAAGGGCGTCTGCGAAGCCCGCGCCGGCCGCCTGCTGGTGGCCGAGAAGACGCTGACGCGCGCTTTCCAGCTCGACGCCGGCAACCCGGCCATCGCGGTGAATCTGTCCGAGGTGCTCTACCGCAACCGCGAGCTGGATCGGGCCCGCTTCTATGTGAAGCGCGTCAACAGCCAGCCCGAGCAGACCAACGCCCAGAGCCTGTGGCTGCAGTTGCGCGTCGAGCGCAAGCTGGGCAACAGCGGCACGGTCGACGACCTGGCCACGCAACTGCGCCGCAAATATCCCCAGTCTCCCGAGACCCAGTCCCTGGATGCCGGCCGCTACGACGAATAAGCCGTGACCGCGGCACACAACAAGAACGAGACGATGGAATCCATCTCCGAGGGACCCGCCAGCCAGGCCGCCACTGCGGGCGCCTGGCTCAGGAGCGCACGCCAGCAACGCGGCCTGCACATCGCCGCCCTGGCCGTCATGCTCAAGGTGCCCCAGGCCAAGCTCGAGGCCCTCGAGGCCGACCGTTTCGACGAGCTGCCCGACGCCACCTTCGCCCGCGCGCTGGCCACGGCCATGTGCCGCGCGCTCAAGGTCGACTCTGGCCCGGTGCTGGCCATGCTGCCGCGCACCCGCGATCGCGAGTTCGACGTGCGCCCCGGGCTCAACCAACCCTTCCGCGAGCGCGGTGCCGGCCCCATCGATGGCGGTGTGCTGGCCCTGGCGATGCGGCCCGTTGTCTGGGGGCCGCTGCTGCTGCTCGTGGCCGCGGCCGCCATCTACTGGATTCCGGCCGGCTGGCTGCCCGAGCGGGGCAGCAATGCGTCGGCGGCTTCCGGCACCGTCGTCGCCGGGGCGAGTGCGCCGGTCGTCGAGTTCGTGCCTGCACCGGCGGCTTCCGAGCCTGCCGCCACCACCACCACCTCGGTCGCTGCGCCCGAACCGGTGGCTTCCGCGCCGCTGCAGGTGCGTGAAGTCGCCCCGCCGCCCGCTGCGGCGCCGGCCTCGGTGCCGGCGGTCAAGGCCACGGTCACCGCCACGCCCGGCAGCGCGCTGCGCGTGACGGCGACGGCAGACACCTGGATCGAGGTCGCCGATGCCAAGGGCCAGATGCTGCTGTCGCGCGTGCTGCGCGCCGGCGAGCAGCAGGAATTCACCGGTGCCGCGCCCTACAGGCTGCGCATCGGCAATGTGCGCGGCACCCAGCTCGAATGGCGCGGTGCCGCCGTCGACCTGGCCGCGCAAAGCAAGGACAACGTCGCTCGACTGGAGTTGAAGTGATGAGCGAATGGATCATTCCCGAGGCCGCCCCCGCGCCACGCAAGAGCCGCCAGGCCCGCGTCGTCTGGGGCAACCGC
This sequence comes from Roseateles sp. P2_H4, assembly GCF_056403315.1. NCBI lineage: Bacteria > Pseudomonadati > Pseudomonadota > Betaproteobacteria > Burkholderiales > Sphaerotilaceae > Roseateles > Roseateles sp. P2_H4. The sequence goes on from NZ_JBFUFR010000003.1 coordinate 24,023, forward strand.
GTCGTCACCGTGGGTGGTGACGCGCCGGTGCGTGTGCAGTCCATGACGAACACCGACACGGTGGACGCCATCGGCACGGCCATCCAGATCAAGGAGCTGGCCATTGCCGGCTCGGAGATGGTGCGCATCACCGTCAACACGCCCGAGGCCGCCGACGCGGTGCCCTATATCCGCGAGCAGCTGGATCGCATGGGCATCGACGTGCCGCTGGTGGGCGACTTCCACTACAACGGCCACCGTCTGCTGACCGAGCATCCGGCCATGGCCCAGGCCCTGTCCAAGTACCGCATCAACCCCGGCAATGTCGGCAAGGGCGACAAGAAGGACCGCCAGTTCGCCATGATGGTCGAGGCCGCGGCCAAATACGACAAGGTCGTGCGCATCGGCGTCAACTGGGGCAGCCTGGACCAGGAGCTGCTCGCCCAGTTCATGGACGGGAACGCCAGGCGTGCGGTGCCCTGGGACGCCAAGCCGGTCATGTACCAGGCCCTGGTCGAATCGGCACTGACGTCGGCCGCCTATGCCGCCGAGCTGGGCCTGAACCCCGACAACATCATCATCAGCTGCAAGGTCAGCGGCGTGCAGGACCTGATCTCCGTCTACCGCGAACTCGCCCGCCGCTGCGACTACGCGCTGCACCTGGGCCTGACCGAGGCCGGCATGGGCACCAAGGGCACGGTGGCCTCATCGGTCGCGCTGGGCATCCTGGCGCAAGAGGGCATCGGCGACACCATCCGCGTCAGCCTCACGCCCCAGCCGGGCGAGTCGCGCACGCAGGAAGTCGTCGTGGCGCTGGAGATCCTGCAGGCCCTGGGCCTGCGCCACTTCAACCCGAGCGTGACCGCCTGCCCCGGCTGCGGCCGCACCACCAGCACCACCTTCCAGGAGTTGGCCAAGCAGATCGACGACTTCCTGCGCCTGCAGATGCCGGTCTGGCGCAACAAATACCCCGGCGTCGAGGAGATGAAGGTGGCCGTCATGGGCTGCATCGTCAACGGCCCCGGCGAGAGCAAGCATGCCGACATCGGCATCAGCCTGCCCGGCACCGGCGAAGCCCCGGCAGCCCCCGTCTTCATCGACGGCGAGAAGGCACTGACGCTGCGCGGCGACAACATTGCGGCCGAGTTCCACGCTCTGGTCGAGAACTACATCGAGAAGCGCTTCGGCGCGACCGCTACTGCATGAGCAAAACCATCCAGGCCGTGAAGGGGATGAACGACATCCTCCCGGCCAGCGTCACCCGCAAGGACAAGCTGCCCAGCGGCGAACTGTGGAGCTGGTTCGAGACCACGCTGCGCCGCGTGCTGGGCAGCTATGGCTACCAGTACATGCTGACCCCCATCGTCGAGCCGACGGCGCTGTTCGTGCGCGGCCTGGGTGAGGTGACCGACATCGTCGAGAAGGAGATGTACTCCTTCACCGACAGCATGAACGGCGACCAGCTGACGCTGCGCCCCGAGGCCACGGCCGGCATCGTGCGCGCCATGGTCGAGCACAACGCCCTCTACAACGGCCCGCTGCGCCTGTGGACGATGGGCCCGATGTTCCGCCACGAGCGCCCGCAAAAGGGTCGCTACCGCCAGTTCAACCAGCTCGACGTCGAGGCCCTGGGCTTTGCCGGCCCGGACGTGGACGCCGAGATCATCCTGATGGTGCGCCGCCTCTGGCAGGCCCTCGGTCTGGTCGTTGGCCAGCATGTGCGCCTGGAGCTGAACTCCCTGGGCCAGCCGGCCGAGCGCAATGCTCATCGCACCGCACTGATCGCCCACTTCGAGGCCCATGCCGACAAGCTCGACGAGGACGGCAGGAAGCGCCTGCACAGCAATCCGCTGCGCATCCTGGACAGCAAGAACCCGGCGATGCAGCCGGTCATCGAGGCGGCGCCCAAGCTGATGGACTTCCTCGGCGAAGAGACGCTGGCCCACTTCAATGCCGTGCGCACCATCCTCGACGCGGCTGGCCTCGAATACCGCGTCAACACGCGCCTGGTGCGCGGCATGGACTACTACAACCTGACCGTGTTCGAATGGGTGACCGACCAGCTCGGCTCCCAGGGCACGGTCTGCGGCGGCGGCCGCTATGACGGGCTGTTCGAGCAGCTCGGCGGCAAGCCGACGCCGGCGGTCGGTTTTGGCCTGGGCATCGAGCGTCTGCTGCTGCTGATCGACGAGCTCGGTCTGCCCGTGCCGTCGTCGGCGCCCCAGGCCTATGCCATCGTGCCCGACGCCGCGGCGCTGCCTCACGCTTTCAGCGTGCTCGAGGCGCTGCGTGAAGCCGGCGTCAGCGTGCAGATGCACGCCGGCGGCGGCTCGTTCAAGTCGCAGTTCAAGAAGGCCGACGCCTCCGGCGCGCGCTTCGCCCTCGTCTTCGGTGCCGATGAACTGGCCCGCGGCGAGGTGAGCGTGAAGCCGCTGCGCGACGGTGGCGAGCAGCTCAGCCGGCCGCTCGCTGACGTGGCCGCCTGGGCCGCCGATCTCCTCCCCGCATAATCCCGGGCCTCCCGAGACCCTTTCCTGAAGTTTTCCCCATGGCCGCCCATCTCGACCTCGAAGAACAAGAACAACTTGAACAACTCAAAGCGTTCTGGAAGCGCTGGGGCAACCTCATCACCTGGGTGCTGACGATCGCCCTGGCCGCCGTCGCCGCCTGGCAGGGCTGGCAGATGTACCAGCGCGACCAGGCCGCCAAGGCCGGCGCGATGTACGACGAATTCGACCGCGCCCTGGCCGCACAGGACCTCGACAAGGCCGCCGTCGCCGCTGGCGATCTGAAGGCCCGTTACGGCGGCACCGGCTATGCAGCCCAGGCCGGCCTGCAGGTCGCCAAGCTGCAGCTCGACAAGGGCAAGGCCGACGACGCCCGGCAGAGCCTGACCTGGGTGGCCGAGCAGGGCGCCGAGGGCGGCGCCTACCGCGACGTGGCGCGCCTGCGCCTGGCTGGCCTGCAGATCGATGCCAAGGCCTATGACGAGGCCGGCAAGACGCTGGACGCGATCAAGTCGACCGACTTCGCCGCGCTGGTGGCCGACCGCCGTGGCGACCTGCTGCTGCTGCAGGACAAGCGCGACGCCGCCAAGGCCGAATACCAGAAGGCGCTGGCCGGTCTGGACAAGACCCAGGACTACCGCCGCATCATCGAGGCCAAGCTGGCGACGCTGGGCGTGCCCACCGCCGTCGAAGCGACCGGAGCCGCGCAATGAGGCGCGCCGTCCTGATCTCGCTGCTGGCAGCTTCGCTGTCGGGCTGCTCCACGATCAGCTCGACGTGGAACAACTGGTTCGGCGACGAGAAGAGCAAGCCGGCCGCGCTGGAGACGCTGTCCGGCCCGGCCAGCGGCCGCATCGTCTGGAGCGCCAAGGGCGACAACATCAATTTCAACCTCAGCATCGTCACGCTGGCTGACCGCTTCGTCGTGGCCAGCAGCGATGGCCAGGTGCGGGCGCTGGATGTGGCCGATGGCCGCGAGCTGTGGCGTGGTGACATTGGCAGCAAGCTGGCTGCAGGCGTCGGCAGCGATGGCCGCTTTGCCGCCGTCGTCAACCGCGACAACGAACTCGTCGTGCTGGACAACGGCCGCGTGGTCTGGAAGAAGGCCCTGCCGACGCCCGTCGTCGCCGCACCGCTGGTGGCCGGCGAGCGCGTCTTCGCGCTGACGCTGGACCGCCAGGTGCTGGCCTTCGACGCGCTGGACGGCCGCAAGATCTGGGAACTCAAGCGTCCCGGCGAGCCGCTGACGCTGGCCAAGGCCGGCGTGCTGCTGGCCTACAAGGACACGCTGATCGTCGGCCAGGGCCCGCGCCTGGCCGGTGTCGACCCCGTCAAGGGCCAGCTGCGCTGGGAAGCCAGCGTGGCCACGCCGCGCGGCACCAATGAGGTCGAACGCCTGGCCGACCTGGTCGGCCCGGCCGTGCGCCAGGGTGAGCTGATCTGTGCCCGCGCCTTCCAGTCCTCGGTGGGCTGCGTGAACGCCGAGCGCGGCAGCGCGCTGTGGAACCGCGTCGTCGGCGGCACGAATGGCATCGGCGCCGACTCGCAAGTCGTCGTGGCCGGTGATGCCTCCGACCGCCTGTCGGCCTGGAAGCTGGCCAATGGCGACCTGGCCTGGTCGGCCGATCAGTTCCAGCGCCGCAAGCTGTCCGAACCCGTGGTGATGGCCAAGCAGGTGCTGGTCGGCGATTTCGATGGCCTGGTGCATCTGATCGACCGCGATACCGGCAAGACGCGTTCGCGTCTGTCCACCGACGGCTCGCAGGTCGTCACCATCGCGCTGCAGGGCGAGACGGCCCTGGTCGCGACCAAGAGTGGCGGTCTGTTCGCCATCAAGGCCGAATGAAACCTGTCATTGCCCTGGTCGGCCGCCCCAATGTGGGCAAGTCGACGCTGTTCAATCGCCTGACCAAGTCGCGCGACGCCATCGTGGCCGACTTCGCCGGCCTGACGCGCGACCGCCACTACGGTGACGGCCGCCTGGGCGACCGCGAGTTCATCTGCATCGACACCGGCGGCTTCGAACCCGACAGCAGCAGCGGCATCGTCAAGGAGATGGCCAAGCAGACCAAGCAGGCCGTCGCCGAGGCCGATGCGGTCATCTTCGTCGTCGACATCCGCCTGGGCCTGTCGGCCCACGACAGCGACATCGCGCGCTATCTGCGCAGCGTCAACAAGCGCGTGCACCTGGCCGTCAACAAGGCCGAGGGCATGAGCGAGTCGCCGCTGCTGGCCGAGTTCCACGAACTCGGCATGGGCGAACCGCACCCGATCTCGTCGGCCCACGGCCAGGGCATCCGCAGCCTGCTGGACGCCGTGCTGGAGCCCTTCGAGGACACCAGCGAGGAGTTCGGCGCCGGGCCGCAGCAGAACGACGTCATCCGCCTGGCGGTGGCCGGCCGCCCCAATGTGGGCAAGAGCACGCTGATCAACACCTGGCTGGGCGAGGAGCGCCTTGTCGCCTTCGACATGCCGGGCACGACGCGCGACGCCATCACGGTGGACTTCGAGCGCAACGGCCAGAAGTTCAAGCTCATCGACACCGCTGGCCTGCGCCGCAAGGGCAAGGTCTTCGAGGCCATCGAGAAGTTCTCGGTCGTCAAGACGCTGCAGGCCATCGCCGACGCCCATGTCGTGCTGCTGCTGCTGGACGCGACCCAGGGCGTGACCGACCAGGACGCCCACATCGCCGGCTACATCCTCGACAGCGGCCGCGCCGTGGTCGTCGCGATCAACAAGTGGGACGCCGTCGACAGCTACCAGCGCGAGACGCTGCAGCGCCAGATCGAGCAGCGCCTGGTGTTCCTGAAGTTCGCACCGATGCACAACATCTCGGCGTTGAAGCGCCAGGGCTTGTCGGCGGTGTGGAACTCGCTGGCTGATTCCTATGCCTCGGCCTACCGCAAGATGACGACGCCGGTGCTGACCCGCCTCGTCCAGGAGGCCGTCGAGCACCAGCAGCCCAAGCGCTCGGGCGTTTCGCGCCCCAAGATGCGCTATGCCCACCAGGGCGGCCAGAACCCGCCCATCGTCGTCATTCACGGCAATGCGCTGGACGGCGTCACCGAGGTCTACAAGCGCTATCTCGAAGGCCGCATCCGCGCGCACTACAAATTGGTCGGCACACCGCTGAAGATAGAGCTACGTTCTTCGAAGAATCCCTTCGACGAAAAGACCTAGGCTGACCTCCGGAGGGACAGAGACGCTGTGTTAAGGTCTTACCCGTAGTCCCCCATCCCCCCGAATAACTCGGAGCATACCGATGAGCAACAAAGGCCAACTTTTGCAGGACCCCTTTTTGAACCTGCTCCGCAAAGAGCATGTGCCCGTCTCGATCTACCTCGTGAACGGCATCAAGCTCCAAGGCCACATCGAATCGTTTGACCAGTACGTCGTCCTGCTGCGCAACACCGTGACGCAGATGGTCTACAAGCACGCGATTTCCACTGTCGTGCCGGGCCGCGCAGTCAACTTCCACGCTGGCGACGCTCCCGCGGACGCCTGATCACCACACCCTTGTCCGCGACCTCTGCCCACGACGCGACGCCGCCCTCCGAGGCGGCGCGCGCCATTCTTGTGGGTGTCGATTTCGGTCGCCACCGCGCTTCCCAGGGCTTCGATGAGAGCCTGGATGAACTGGCACTGCTGGCGGAATCCGCCGGCGACACGCCCGTCGCCAAGGTCATCGCCCGCCGCCCGGCGCCCGACGCGGCGCTGTTTGTCGGCTCCGGCAAGGCCGACGAGATCAAGCTGCTCGTGCAGGCCCACCAGGCCCACACGGTGCTGTTCGATCAGGCCATCTCGCCGGCCCAGCAGCGCAACCTGGAGCGCGTGCTCGGCGTGCCCGTGGCCGACCGCACCGCACTGATCCTCGAGATCTTTGCCGCCCGTGCGCAAAGCCACGAGGGCAAGCTGCAGGTCGAGCTGGCGCGGCTGCAGTACCTGGCCACGCGCCTGGTGCGGCGCTGGAGCCACCTGGAGCGCCAGAGCGGCGGCATCGGCATGCGCGGCGGCCCTGGCGAGGCCCAGATCGAGCTGGACCGTCGCATGATCGACGAGCGCATCAAGAAGACCAAGGAACGCCTGAAGCAGGTGCAGCGCCAGCGCGGCACGCAGCGCAAGGCGCGCTCGCGCAACGGCGTCTTCAAGGTCTCGCTGGTCGGCTACACCAACGCGGGCAAGAGCACGCTGTTCAACGCGCTGACCAAGGCGCGCGCCTATGCGGCCAACCAGCTGTTCGCGACGCTGGACACGACGACGCGCTCGCTCTACCTGGAGCAGGCCGCGGCCAGCGTTTCCTTGTCAGACACCGTGGGCTTCATCCGCGACCTGCCGCACAAGCTCGTCGAGGCCTTCCGCGCCACGCTGCAGGAGGCGGCCGATGCCGACCTKCTGCTGCACGTCGTCGACGCCGCCAGCCCGGTGCTGGAAGAGCAGATGGCCGAGGTCGAGCGCGTGCTCGCCGAGATCGGCGCGGCCGACGTGCCGCAACTGCTAATCTACAACAAGCAGGACCTGCTGCCCGACGACCAGCGCCCGCGCGACATCGTCGACGCCGTGCTTCGCGCCAACGGCAGCACCGAGCCGACGCCACGCGTCTTCGTCAGCGCCCTGGACGGCAGCGGCCTGGCCGAGTTGCGCCAGCTGATTGCGACCGCCATGCAGACCCAGCCCTTGATTCCCGACGAACGGGACCCACGTTTCGACGTTGATCCGTCGGACCTCGATCCCGAGCCCTCTTCCTCAGACCCCTCGCAGGCATGAGCAGCACTTCCCACACACCGCCCCGCAGCTCCTGGGTTCAGCGCCTGATGACTCCCGTCGCGCGTGCCGCGGGCCGGCTGCTGAACAATGGCCGCAATGACGGCCCGCCCGACCTCGACGAGCTCTGGCGCGACTTCAACCGCAAGCTCTCGGGCATGTTCGGCGGCAAGTCCGGCGGGCCGTCCGGCCCCAGCGGTTCCGGTGGTTCACCCGACATGAAGGGTGCGGGCATCGGCGTCGGCCTGATCGCCGGCGTTGTGGCGCTGGGCTGGCTGGCCAGCGGCTTCTTCATCGTGCAGGAAGGCCAGCAGGGCGTCGTCACCTCCTTCGGCAAGTTCAGCAAGACCGTCGAGGCCGGCTTCCAGTGGCGCCTGCCTTACCCCTTCCAGGCGCACGAGATCCAACCGGTCTCGCAACTGCGCCAGGTCGAGGTGGGCCGCAGCTCGGTCGTCGCGGCCACCGGCCTGCGCGACTCGTCCATGCTGACGCAGGACGAGAACATCGTCGACATCCGCTTCACGGTGCAGTTCACCATCAAGAACCTGAAGGACTTCCTGTTCGAGAACCGCGACCCCGAACAGGCGGTGCTGCTGGCCGCCGAATCGGCCGTGCGCGAGATCGTCGGCAAGAACACCATGGACTCGGTGCTCTATGAGCAGCGCGATGCCATCGCGACCGAACTGGTCAAGTCCATCCAGGCCCAGCTGGACCGCCTCAACGCCGGCATCCAGATCAAGAACGTCAATGTGCAGAGCGTGCAGCCGCCCGAACAGGTCCAGGCCGCCTTCGAGGACGCGTTCAAGGCCAATGCCAACCGCGAGCAGCTGAAGAACGAGGCCCAGGCCTATGCCAACGATGTGATCCCGCGCGCCCGCGGCGACTCCGCGCGGCTGCGCGAGCAGTCCGAGGGCTACAAGGCCCGCGTCATCGCGACCGCCGAGGGTGATGCGCAGCGCTTCAAGAGCGTGCTGGCCGAGTACCAGAAGGCGCCCCAGGTCACCCGCGACCGCCTCTACATCGACGCGATGCAGCAGGTCTACACCAATGTCAGCAAGGTCATGGTGGACAGCAAGAGCGGCTCCAACCTGCTCTATCTGCCGCTGGACAAGCTGCTGCAGCAGGGCAGCAGCGGCAGCGTGACCGTCTCCGCGCCGCAGCCGACCAGCGTGCCCGAGCCGCAGACACTGCCTGCTGCCGCCGACCCGCGCAGCCGTGACAACCAGCGCAGCCGCGACGGCCGCTGATCGAGGACCATCCGAATGAACCGTATTGCCGCCATCCTCGCCGGCGCCATCGTCGTGCTGATGCTGCTGTCGTCGACGCTCTTCATCGTCGACCAACGCCAGTTCGCCGTCATCTATGCGCTGGGCGAGATCAAGGAAGTCGTCACGGAGCCGGGCCTGAAGTTCAAGCTGCCGCCGCCGGTGCAGAACGTCGTCATGCTGGACCGTCGCGTGCAGACGCTGGACAGCCCTGAGTCGCGCCCCATCTTCAYGGCCGAGAAGAAGAGCCTGGTCATCGACTGGCTCATCAAGTGGCGCATCACCGAGCCGCGCCAGTTCATCCGCAACAACGGCTCCGACATCCGCAACGTCGAGAACCGCCTCGCTCCCATCGTGCAGGCCGCCTTCAACGAGGAAGTGACCAAGCGCACCGTCATCGGCGTGCTGTCCGCCGAGCGCGACAAGATCATGAACGACGTGCGCAAGCGCCTGGCCGACGAAGCCAAGCAGTTCGGCATCGAGGTCGTCGACGTGCGCATCAAGCGCGTGGACTTCGCGTCCACCATCACCGACTCGGTCTACCGCCGCATGGAGTCGGAGCGCAAGCGCGTGGCCAACGAGACGCGTTCGACCGGCGCTGCCGAGGGCGAGAAGATCAAGGCCGATGCCGATCGCCAGCGCGAAATCATCGTGGCCGAAGCCTACCGGGACGCCCAGCTGATCAAGGGCGAGGGCGATGCCAAGGCGTCGGCCCTGTATGCCGAGGCCTTCGGTCGCGATCCGCAGTTCGCCCAGTTCTACCGCTCGCTGGAGGCCTACCGCGCCAGCTTCAGCAAGAAGAGCGACGTGATGGTCGTCGACCCGAACAGCGACTTCTTCAAGGCCATGCGGGGATCCGGCTCCGCACCCGCCGCCGCGCCCGCGCGCAAGTGAACGAACTGCTCACCGCGCTCGCGCTGGTGATGGTCATCGAGGGGCTGATGCCGCTGATCAGCCCGGCGCGCTGGCGCGAGGTGTTCAGCCGCATCCTGGCGCTGAGCGATGGCCAGATCCGTTTCATCGGTCTGGCCAGCATCCTGATGGGCCTTTTCGGACTGCTCTGGTTGCGCTGATCTGAAGGCTGGGGCCGAAATGGCATAGGTACAATGCCGTTTTTAACCGCCTAGCCTGCGCCCATGTCCTCTGCTTGGCTGCTGCCCGAGCACATTGCCGATGTCCTGCCTTCGCAGGCGCGCCGCATCGAAGAGCTGCGTAGAGAGCTGCTCGACATGGCCCGCGGCTATGGCTGCGAGCTGGTCATCCCGCCGCTGCTGGAGCACCTCGACTCCCTGCTGTCCGGCACCGGAAGCGGCTCCGACATCAAGCTTTTCAAGCTGGTCGACCAGCTCTCCGGCCGCTCGCTCGGCCTGCGCGCCGACACGACGCCCCAGGTCGCCCGCATCGATGCGCATCTGCTGAACCGCCAGGGCGTGACCCGGCTGTGCTACTGCGGCCCCGTGGCGCATACGCGCCCCGACGGCCTCAACACCAGCCGCGAGCCGCTGCAGTTCGGCGTCGAGATCTACGGCCATGCCGGCCTGGAAGCCGACCTGGAGGTGCATGAGCTGGCACTGGATGCGCTGCGCCGCGCCGGCCTGAGCGATGTGATGCTGGACCTCGGCGACGCGCGCCTGCTGCAGGGCGTACTCGACGGCGTCAAGCTGGCGCCCGAGACGCTGGAAGCGCTGACGGCGGCGCTGGCCGCCAAGGACTTGGCGGCGCTGTCGGCCCTCAGCGTCGACATGCCGGCCGTGACGCGCGACGCCTTGCTGGCCCTGCCCAGCCTGTTCGGGGGGCGCGAGGTGCTGGCCGAAGCGGCGCGCCGCCTGCCTGCGCATCCGCTCGTCAAGGCGGCGCTGGCCGACCTGGAGTGGTTGGCGGGCCATCTGGCTGCCGTCCACCCCGAGGTGGCGCTGGGCTTCGACCTGGCCGATCTGCAGGGCTATGCCTACTACACCGGCATCCGCTTCGCCGCCTATGCGTCGGGCTGCTCCGATGCCGTGCTGCGTGGCGGCCGCTACGACGAGGTCGGTGCTGCCTTCGGCCGTCGCCGCCCCGCCGTGGGCTTCAGCCTGGACCTGAAGACGCTGGTGACGCTGGTGCCGGCCACGCCTTTGCGCGCGGCGGTGCGCGCGCCATGGGGCGAGGACGCCTCGCTGCGCCAGGCCGTTCGCAGCCTGCGCGAGCAGGGCGAAACGGTGGTGTGCGTTTTGCCCGGGCATGAGCACGAGGCCGATGAATTCGACTGTGACCGCGAGCTGGTTCGCGAGCACACTCAGTGGGTTGTCCGAACGCTGTAAGGCGCGGCGACCACCAATCCTTTCAAGCTAGACAGGCAATCAACATGAGCCAAACCGCGCGTGGACGCAATGTGGTCGTCGTCGGCACCCAATGGGGTGACGAGGGCAAGGGCAAGGTCGTGGACTGGATGACGGATCACGCCCAGGGCGTGGTGCGCTTCCAGGGCGGCCACAACGCCGGCCACACGCTGGTCATCAAGGGCGTGAAGACGGCGCTGCAATTGATCCCCAGCGGCATCATGCGCGACGGCGTGGCCTGCTATATCGGCAATGGCGTCGTGGTGGACCCGACCCATCTGCTGACCGAGATCGAGCGCCTGGAAGCCGCCGGCGTCGAGGTGCGTTCGCGCCTCTTCATCAGCGAATCCTGCCCGCTCATCCTGCCCTTCCACGTCGCCGTGGACAAGGCGCGCGAGCAACTGCGCGAGACCAGCGGCAGCGGCAAGATCGGCACGACCGGCAAGGGCATCGGCCCGGCCTACGAAGACAAGGTCGCCCGCCGCGCGTTGCGCGCCCAGGACCTGAAGCACCCCGAGCGCTTCGCCAAGAAGCTGCGCGAGTTGCTGGACCTGCACAACTTCGCGCTGTCGGGTTATCTGAAGGGTGAGCCGCTCGCCTTCGAACCCATCTTTGAGCAGGCCATGAAGATGGCCGAGGCCATCAAGCCCATGCTGGCCGACGTCGGCTACATGATCCACAAGGCCAGCAAGGCCGGCGCCAACATCCTGTTCGAGGGTGCCCAGGGCACGCTGCTGGACATCGACCACGGCACCTACCCCTATGTGACGTCCAGCAACTGCGTGGCCGGCAATGCCGCCGCCGGTGCCGGCGTGGGCCCGCAGATGCTGCATTACATGCTGGGCATCACCAAGGCCTACACGACCCGTGTCGGCTCCGGTCCCTTCCCGACCGAGCTGGACTGGGAAGCGCCGGGCACGGTGGGCTATCACCTGTCCACCGTCGGCCAGGAGCGCGGCACCGTCACCGGCCGTGCGCGCCGCTGCGGCTGGCTGGATGCGGCTGCGCTGAAGCGTTCCATCATCATCAACGGCATCACCGGCCTGTGCCTGACCAAGCTCGACGTGCTGGACGGCCTGACCGAGATCAAGATGTGCGTGGGCTACCAGCTCGATGGCAAGCTGCTCGACATCCTGCCGCTGGACGCCGACGAGATCGAGGCCTGCGAGCCGGTGTTCGAGACCTTCCCGGGCTGGACCGAGACCAGCTTCGGCGTGACGTCCTGGGACGCGCTGCCGGCCAATGCGCGCAGCTACCTGAAGCGCGTGGAAGAAGTCATCGGCGCGCCCATCGACATGGTCTCGACCGGCCCCGACCGCGAGCACACCATCGTGCTGCGCCACCCCTATTCCGCCTGATTACCATCACACCAACGGAGACAACGCCACCATGTTGACCGACGACGGCAAACACCTCTACGTATCCTGGGACGAGTACCACCTGCTGACCGAGCGCCTCGCGCTCAAGGTGCACGCCTCGGGCTGGCAGTTCGACCAGATCCTCTGCCTGGCTCGCGGCGGCATGCGCCCGGGCGACGTGCTGTCGCGCGTGTTCGACAAGCCGCTGGGCATCATGTCCACCAGCTCCTACCGCGCCGAGGCCGGCACCATCCAGGGTCGCCTGGACATGGCCAAGTACATCACCATGCCCAAGGGCGAACTGGCCGGCCGCGTGCTGCTGGTCGACGACCTGGCCGATTCGGGCGTCACGCTGAAGGCCGTCGTCGAGCGCCTGCGCGGCATGCCGTCCATCACCGAGCTGCGCTCGGCGGTCATCTGGACCAAGCAGGTGTCGGCCTACACGCCGGACTACTACTGCGAGATGCTCGAGACCTCGCCCTGGATCCACCAGCCGTTCGAGGAATACGACGGCATGGGGCCGGAGCAGCTGGCGAAGAAGTTCGCTGTTTGAGGATTGGGCGAGTGGCGCGGATCGAAGAAGCTCGGTTTGTGCCACCACTCGCTGAAGCGCCCATTGAGGGCGCATCAGCGGGGACTCGGTCACGTCCCGCGACCCCGGCTTGGAGCGCAGCTCCAAGCCCTTCTCGTCCTCCCGCGATGTCCACTGGACATCGCTTCCTGGGCCCCAAACGACAAAGGCCAGCACTTTCGTGCTGGCCTTTTCTGTTTGGTGCCCAGGAGAGGACTCGAACCTCCACGGAGTTACCCGCTAGTACCTGAAACTAGTGCGTCTACCAATTCCGCCACCTGGGCAAGGTGCTCAAAACTTCTAGCGAAGTCCTGAGCCGTTTCAGGAAAACCGAGATCCTATCATCAAAAACTTGAAGAACGCAAATTCATCGTCTACGGGCGACGGGGCCGGCCTGCTCGGCGAGGTCGAAGGCACGCTGCAGGGCCACCGTGATGGCCACGGCTTCCTGATCCCCGACGACGGCTCCTCGGACATCTATCTGTCCTCGCAGGAAACCCATGCCGTCATGCATGGCGACCGCCTCAGGGTGCGCGTCGTGCGCTTCGACAAGCGCGGCCGACCCGAGGGCAAGGTGCTGGAGATCCTCGAGCGCAAGAAACGGCCGCTGATCGGCCGGCTGCTGCTCGAGTCCGGCATCTGGCTCGTCGCGCCCGAAGACCGGCGCATGGGGCAGGACATCCTGATTCCGAAGAACGGCATCGCCAACGCGACCGCCGGCCAGGTCGTCGCCGTCGAGCTGACCGAGCCGCCATCGCTGTATTCGCAGCCGGTGGGGCGCGTCGTCGAGGTGCTGGGCGAGATCGACGACCCCGGCATGGAGATCGAGATCGCGGTGCGCAAGTACGACGTGCCGCATCGCTTCAGCCCCGACACGCTGACCCAGTCCGCCAAGCTGCCCGAGAAGCTGCGCGCCGCCGATCTCAAGCACCGCATCGACCTGCGCGACGTGCCCCTCGTCACCATCGACGGCGAGGACGCGCGCGACTTTGATGACGCCGTCTATTGCGAGCCCTTCAAGCAGGGCCGCGGCAAGAAGGCCATCGAGGGCTGGCGCCTGCTCGTCGCCATCGCGGATGTGTCGCATTACGTGAAGCCCGGCGAGCCGCTGGATGCCGATGCCTACGAGCGCGCCACCTCGGTCTACTTCCCGCGCCGCGTCATCCCGATGCTGCCGGAAAAGCTGTCCAACGGCCTGTGCTCGCTGAACCCCTACGAGGACCGGCTCAGCATGGTCTGCGACATGCTGGTGTCCAGCGACGGCACGGTCGCGGCCTACCAGTTCTACCCGGCGGTGATCTGCTCGCATGCGCGCTTCACCTACACCGAGGTCGCGGCCGTGCTGGCCAACACCCATGGCCCCGAGGCCGCCAAGCGGCGTGAGCTGGTGCCGCATCTGCTGCATCTGCACGAGGTCTACCGCGCGCTGCTGGCCGAGCGCCACCGCCGCGGCGCCATCGACTTCGAGACCACCGAGACGCAGATCGTCTGCGACGACAACGGCCGCATCGAGAAAATCATCCCGCGCACGCGCAACGACGCGCACCGGCTGATCGAGGAGGCCATGCTGGCCGCCAACACCTGCTCGGCGGACTTCATCCAGTCCAGCAAGCACCATTCGCTCTTCCGCGTGCACGAAGGCCCGACGCCGGAGAAGCGCCAGACGCTGCAGAACTACCTGCGCTCGCTGGGCATCTCGGTGGGCATCTCCGACGACCCGTCGCCGCGCGAATACCAGCAGCTCGCCGAGGCCACCAAGGACCGGCCCGACGCGCAGCAGATCCACACCATGCTGCTGCGCTCCATGCAGCAGGCCATCTACACAGGCGTCAACTCCGGCCACTTCGGCCTGGCCTACCCGGCCTACACCCACTTCACCAGCCCGATCCGGCGCTACCCCGACCTGCTCGTCCACCGCGTCATCAAGTGCCTGCTGGCGAACAAGCGCTACACGCTGGACCCGGCCAAGATGAATGTGCCGCAGGCGCCCAAGCGCCCCGGCCGGCCGCCGCCGCCCAACCCGGCGGACGCGCGCAACGACGCGGAGCGCTGGGAAGTGGTCGGCGCGCATTGCAGTGCCAATGAGCGCCGCGCCGATGAGGCCAGCCGTGACGTCGAGGCCTGGCTCAAGTGCCGCTATATGCGCGACCGCCTCGGCGAGGAATTCGCCGGCACCGTCAGCGCGGTCACGTCCTTCGGCCTGTTCGTGCAGCTGGACGCGCTCTACGTCGAAGGCCTGGTCCACATCACCGAGCTCGGTGGCGAGTACTACCGCTTCGACGAGGTGCGCCAGGAACTGCGCGGCGAGCGCACCGGCATCCGCTACGCCACCGGCGCGCGCGTGCAGGTGCAGGTCAGCCGCGTGGACCTGGATGGCCGCCGCATCGACTTCCGCCTGGTGCGCGACAGCGACGAGGCGCGGCCGCCCAGCCGCGGCGGCGCCAAGCCCGCGGGCAAGCCTTCGGGCAAGGTGCCGGCCAAGAAGCGCGCCCCCAAGACCGCCGTCGAGACGCTGGACGAAGTGCGCCAGACCGACCGTGACGTGAAGAAGAGCCGCAAGGAGGTCATCGCGGCCCTGCATCCGGTCAAGGCGGCTCAGCAGGCTGCCAAGCGGCAGGCCAGCAAGGCGTCGAAGAAGACGGCGACGAAGTCAGCGCCGCGCAAGCGCCGCTAGGCGCTCGATGAGGTCGCCGGCGCGCAGTACGCCGGCAACCTCACCCGCGCGGGCGTGGGCTTCCACGCCGGCGCAGGCGATCGCATGGGCGCTTGCCTTCGGTGCCTGAGCCCACAGCCCGCCCAGCCAGCCGGCCAGCACGTCGCCGCTGCCGGCCGTTGCCAAGGCCGGGCCGCCGCTGGCACAGATCGCGGGGCGCTCGGCCGGTGAGGCGACGATGCTGCCGGAACCCTTGAGGACGACGGTGCAGCCATAGTGCTGGGCCAAGTCGCGCGCGGCGGCGAGTCGGTCAGCCTGCAGGCCGGCGGTGTCACGGTGCAGCAGCCGGGCGGCTTCCAGCGGGTGCGGCGTCAGCAGCGTGCTGCCGGCGGACCGGGCTTTCAGCAGCGCCTGCAGTCCGGCATCGGCGGCAATGGCGTTCAGCGCATCGGCATCCAGCACCAGGCGCGGCAAGGTCTGCAGCAGCGAGGGCAGGGCAGGAGCGATGGCGTCGCCGGCGCCGCAGCCGATGACGCCCACGGCCTGGGGTAGGTCGGCGAGTCGTCCACGCATCAGCTCGGGTCGGCCCGGGTCGGCGACCTCGCCGTCGGGCAAGCCCAGCAGGTCCGCGTAGACGCGTCCGGCGCCGCAGGCCAGCGCGGCCCGTGCAGCCAGCCGCGCGGCGCCCTGCATGCCAGGAGCTCCACCCACCACCAGCACCTGGCCGTGGCTGCCCTTGTGGCTGGTGGGGCTGCGCTGCGGCGGGGTTGCCGGCCCCAGCAGGTCGGCAGTGGGCGGCTCGTCGGGCGCGACGCCCAGGTCGTCGAACCAGATGCGCCCGCAATGCGCGCGACCTTCGCCGGTGAAGAGGCCGGGTTTGAGGGTCAGCAGCGTGAGCGTGTGGTCGGCCCGCACGGCATGGTCACCCGCGGCCTGGCCGGTATCGGCCAACAGGCCGCTGGGCAGGTCGACGGCAAGGATGGGTACGCCGCAGGCGGCCATCGCGGCGAAGGTGACGAGCATCTCGACGGACGGGCCTCGGTTCAGGCCCAGGCCCAGCAATGCGTCGATGACCAGGGACGGATTGGTGGGCGCTTCATGGCTCACATGCACCGGCACGCCAGCCTCGGCCAGGCGCCGCGCCGCCACCAGCCCGTCGCCGCCGTTGTTGCCCGGGCCGCAGGCGATCCAGACCGGCCCAGGCCCCGTTCGCAGCGCCAGCGCCAGCTTCGCAACGGCCAGGCCGGCGCGCTCCATCAGGTCGGGCGAATGGACGAGGGCGCGCGCCTCGATGCGCCGGCTGGTGGCGACGTCGAACAGGGGGAGGTTGCAATCCGTGGGCAGCAGCGCGTGCATGCCCGCGAGCTTAGGCGAGTCTTTGCGGGCCGAGGGCGGCAATGTCCAGCGCGGGCGCCAGGCCGGCGATCTGCTGGGCCAGGACCTGGGCGCTGCCACAGGCCAGGCCCCAGCCGAGGCCGCCCAGCGAGAGGTTGAGCCACAGGCCCGCCCGCTGGCTGGCACCGAGCACGGGCAAGCCGTCGGCCGACAGCGCGCGGCGGCTCTGGCCCTGCTGCACCTGCTGGTGCATGACCGAGCCGGGGAACCAGTGCTGCAGGCCGCGGTGCAGGGCCTCGAAGTCCGGGGCCACCCGGGCGCGGGCGTCGGTGACGGCCAGGCCGCCGGTCACGCGCACGCGCTGGCCGGTGCGGGCGATGGCCAGGCCCAGCGTGGGGTCGATCCAGCCGGCCTTGGGGCCGAGGTCGGGGTGGGCCTCGAGCAGGCGCAGCGGCGCGGTGACGGAGGCTTCGTGCTGTGCCGCCAGCGGCAGGCGCTGACCCAGCAAGGCGGCCGCGTCCAGGCCGTTGCACAGCACCACGGCATCGAAGCGTTCGTCCTGCGGGCCGGGGAACTGGGGCAGGGTGTCGCCGGCGTCGCGCTCGGCGCCGCGGATGGGTGCCTCCACGGGCGGTGTGTACTCGTGGCGCAGCGTCAGGCCAGCGCCATCGGCAGCGACGGCGCGCACGGTGGTGTGAAAGCGAAACGCGGCGCCCAGGCGCTGGGCCTGCAGGCGCAGTTGCTGGGCGAAGAGGCGGGGATTGCCGGCGCCGCCCTGGGCAAAGGCCAGGGCGGCCGCCAGCGGCGCGTCGGCGTTCAGGCCGGGCTCGCGCAGTCGGGCCTCACCGGCTTCGATGAGTTCGACCTGCAGGCCCAGGGCCTTCCAGCCCTCCAGCCGCGCCTGCGCAGCCGCCACGCGCTTGGCATCGGTCAGCGCGACCAGCAGGCCCTGGGTGGCTTCGTCGTCCAGGCCCGGTTCGCGGCGCAGTTCGGCGCTGCGGGCCAGGCCCAGTTGGCTCAGCGCGACGAGCTGGCTCGCCGCATCGCTCGCACCCCGCCCCGCCCGCCAGCGGCGAAAGCGAAAGTTGAGGGGCGCGGCGGACGTCGTGTCCGCCAGATTGGGCACAAAGGGCGAGAGCAGGGCGCTGCTGGCAAAGCTGGCCTGCTCGGCGACGCTGCCGCCGCGCTCGAAGACCTGCACCTGGAGCCCCAGGGCGGCCAGTTCGTAGGCCGTCGTCACGCCAGCCAGACCGGCGCCGACCACCGCGACACGGCGGCTCAAGCGTTCACCCGGCGGGAAGCGCTGACGGGCAAGCTGACGGCCGCTGCGGAGCGGCTTCGGCTGGGGAGGGCCATGGGTTTGTGTATACTCTGCGGGTTTTGCCGGGGGTGCTTCGCTGTTTCAGCGTTGCCAGGTCTCGGCAGAACGGTTGTGAGGGTGTTGTGGCTGAATCGTTCGGTCGCCACCGTCGCAACAAATCGCAAACCGGCCACGCAAAGGTGTTGTGGTTTGCGGCACGGGATTTCAGTTGAGAAACAACTGTTTCCAGTCGCTGCAACGCAATTCGGGCCGGATTTTAGACACAACCTTCGGAGTAAGACCCATGTCTGTCACGATGCGCGAGATGCTGGAAGCCGGCGTCCATTTCGGCCACCAAACCCGCTTCTGGAATCCCAAGATGGCCCCGTATATCTACGGCCATCGCAACAAGATCCACATCATCAACCTCGAGAAGACGCTGCCTGCGTTCAACGATGCGATGAAGTTCGTGCGCTCGCTCGCTGCCAAGCGCGGCACGATCCTGATGATCGGCACGAAGCGCCAAGCCCGCGAGTTCATCGCTTCTGAAGCCCAGCGCGCCGGCATGCCCTATGTCGACTCGCGTTGGCTCGGCGGCATGATGACCAACTTCAAGACGGTCAAGACCTCCCTGAAGAACCTGAAGGACATGCAGGCCCAGATCGACGCCGGCACCCAGCCCGCGATCAAGAAGGAAGCCCTGCTGTTCCAGCGCGACATCGCCAAGCTGGAAAAGAACATCGGCGGCATCCAGGACATGACGGCTCTGCCCGACGCCATCTTCGTCATCGACGTCGGCTATCACAAGATTGCCGTTGCCGAAGCCAAGAAGCTCGGCATCCCGGTCATCGGCGTGGTTGACACCAACCACTCGCCCATCGGCATCGACTACGTCATCCCCGGCAACGACGACTCCGCCAAGGCTGTCGCTCTGTACGCCCGCGCCGTCGCTGACGCTGTGCTGGAAGGCAAGGCCAACGCCACGAACGAAGTGCTGGCCGCGGTTGCTCCCGCTGGCGACGAGTTCGTCGAGGTTTCCGAAGAGGCCTAAAGCCCTTTCGACCCTGCATCTGAAAGGGGCCGCGAGGCCCCTTTTGCCAACCGAAATCTGGAGATAGAAATGGCTGCAATCACTGCAAGCATGGTGGGCGAACTGCGTGCCCGCACCGACGCCCCGATGATGGAGTGCAAGAAGGCGCTGACCGAAGCCGAAGGCGATCTGGTCCGTGCTGAAGAGATCCTGCGCGTCAAGCTCGGCAACAAGGCCGGCAAGGCCGCGTCCCGCGTCACCGCCGAAGGCATCGTCGC
This sequence comes from Roseateles sp. P2_H4, assembly GCF_056403315.1. Classification (NCBI taxonomy): domain Bacteria; kingdom Pseudomonadati; phylum Pseudomonadota; class Betaproteobacteria; order Burkholderiales; family Sphaerotilaceae; genus Roseateles; species Roseateles sp. P2_H4. Next base: position 43,378 of record NZ_JBFUFR010000003.1, read on the forward strand.
CTCGGCCGTGGTCGGTGGCAACGGCGCCCTGATCGAAGTCAACTGCGAGACCGACTTCGTCTCGAAGAACGACGCCTTCCTGGCCTTCGTCAACGCCCTGGCCGGCCTGGTGGCTGAACAGAACCCGGCCGACGTGGCCGCCCTGTCGGCGCTGCCGCTGTCGCAGGAAGGCTTCGGCCCGACCGTGGAAGACGTGCGCAAAGGCCTGATCGGCAAGATCGGCGAGAACATGTCGATCCGCCGCTTCCAGCGCTACACCGGCGCCAAGCTGGCCTCTTACCTGCATGGCACGCGCATCGGCGTGATGGTCGAGTTCGAAGGTGACGACGTCGCCGCCAAGGACGTCGCCATGCACGTGGCCGCGATGAAGCCGGCCGCCCTGTCCAGCGCCGAAGTCTCGGCCGAGCTGGTCGCCAAGGAGCGCAAGATCGCCACCGAGAAGGCTGCCGAATCCGGCAAGCCGGCCGACATCGTCGCCAAGATGGTCGAAGGCTCGGTGCAGAAGTTCCTGAAGGAAGTCAGCCTGCTGGACCAGGTCTTCGTGAAGGCTGCCGACGGCAAGCAGACCGTCGCCGCCTACCTGAAGTCGGCCAACACGACGGTCAAGGGCTTCACGCTCTACGTCGTTGGCGAAGGCATCGAGAAGAAGGTCGACGACTTCGCGGCGGAAGTGGCTGCCCAGGTGGCAGCTGCAAAGGGTCAGTAAAGACTCTTGCGAAATGAAAGGGCGCCAAGTTGGCGCCCTTTAAACTTGCGGCCCACCATAGGCCCCCACTACTGAGGACACCATGCCCGCGTACAAGCGCATTCTGCTCAAGCTCTCCGGCGAAGCCCTGATGGGTGACGACGCCTATGGCATCAATCGCGCGACCATCGTCCGCATGGTGCAGGAAATCCGCGAGGTGACGCAGATGGGCATCGAAGTCGCCGTCGTCATCGGCGGCGGCAACATCTTCCGCGGCGTCGCGGGCGGCTCGGTCGGCATGGACCGCGCCACCGCCGACTACATGGGCATGCTGGCCACGGTGATGAACTCGCTGGCCCTGGCCGACACGATGCGCCAGGAAGGCATGACCGCCCGCGTCATGTCCGCCATCGCCATCGAGCAGGTCGTCGAGCCCTATGTGCGCCCCAAGGCGCTGCAATACCTCGAAGAGGGCAAGATCGTCGTCTTCGCTGCCGGCACCGGCAACCCCTTCTTCACGACCGACACGGCCGCCGCCCTGCGCGGTGCCGAGATCGGCGCCGAGATCGTGCTGAAGGCCACCAAGGTCGACGGCGTCTACTCGGCCGACCCCAAGAAGGACCCGACCGCCACGCGCTATGCGCGCATCAGCTTCGACGAGGTCATCACGCGCAATCTGCAGGTCATGGACGGCGCCGCCTTTGCGCTGTGCCGCGACCAGAAGCTGCCGATCAAGGTGTTCAGCATCTTCAAGCCCGGTGCTCTGCGCCGCGTGGTGCAGGGCGAGGACGAAGGCACATTGGTGCACGTCTAAAACCTTAGTCAGTTGGGGACAGAGCTGCGCGCTGCCGCTCGGGCGGTCTGTCCCGCAAATTCATAGGTATCGATCATGAGCATTGCCGACATCAAGAAGAACGCCGAGGCCAAGATGGCCAAGTCGGTGGAAGCCCTGAAGAACGAACTGCACAAGATCCGCACCGGTCGCGCCCACCCCGGCATCCTCGACCAGGTCAGCGTCGACTACTACGGCTCCATGGTGCCGATCTCGCAGGTGGCCAATGTGACGTTGCTGGACGCCCGCACCATCTCCGTGCAGCCCTGGGAAAAGGGCATGGGCCCCAAGATCGAGAAGGCCATCCGCGAGAGCGACCTGGGCCTGAACCCGGCCAGCCAGGGCGACCTGATCCGCGTGCCGATGCCGCCGCTGACCGAAGAGCGTCGCCGCGACCTGACCAAGGTCGTGCGCAATGCCGGTGAAGACGCCAAGGTGGCCGTGCGCAACCTGCGCCGCGATGCCAACGAGCATGCCAAGAAGCTGCTCAAGGACAAGGAAATCGGCGAGGACGACGAGCGTCGCAGCCTCGATGAAGTGCAAAAGCTCACCGACCGGGTGATTTCGGAGATCGACAAGCTGATCTCGGGCAAGGAAGCCGAGATCCTCGCGGTTTGAGCGCCGTCCTCATGGCGCAAGACCGCCCGGCGCCACCGCGCCATGTGGCCATCGTCATGGATGGCAACGGCCGCTGGGCCAAGAAGCGCTTCCTGCCGCGCTTCTTCGGCCACAAGGCCGGCGTGGACAGCCTCGTCAAGATCGTCCAGGCCTGCATCGACCGCGACATCGAATACGTCACCGTCTTCGCCTTCTCCAGCGAGAACTGGAAGCGGCCGAGCGACGAGGTCTCGGGTCTGATGGGCCTGGTGCTGGCCGCGGTAAGTCGCTATCTGGCCAAGATGGGCGCCATGGGTGTGCGCATCCGCATCGTCGGCGACCGTGACGCGGTGTCCGACAAGCTGCGCAATGCCTGGAACGAGGCCGAGACCAGCACGCTGCACAACACCAAGCTGACGCTCAACGTCGCCTTCAACTACGGCGGCCGCTGGGACATCGTGCAGGCCTGCAAGGCCGCGATCAAGGCCGGCGTGCAGCCCGACGAACTGACCGAAGCCAAGCTGTCGGAGTTCATGGCCATGAGCTATGCGCCCGACCCCGACCTCTTCATCCGCACCGGCGGCGAGGTGCGCATCAGCAACTTCCTGCTCTGGCAGGCGGCGTATACCGAATTCGTGTTCTCGGACTGCCTGTGGCCCGAGTTCGGCGAGCGTGAACTGGACGCGGCCATCGCGGCCTTCCACGAGCGCGACCGTCGCTTCGGCGGCGTCAAAGAGGCGCCCGCCGCAGCCTGAGAAAAAATGATGCCCCCACGCTCGCTCCGCTCACTGCCCCCCGAGGGGGCGCGTCAGCGCCTTCGGGCGGCCGTGCGGCACTGACACCATGCTGAAGACCCGCGTCATCACCGCCCTCGTGCTGCTGGCCATCCTGCTGCCGGTACTCTTCCAGGCCTCGCCCTGGCCCTTTGCCTGGGTCACCGTCGTCATGATGGGCGCGGCCGGCTGGGAATGGGCGCGGCTCAATGGCCTGCCCGGTACCGGCGCGATCGCCGCCGGCGTGGCGCTCGCGCTGGCCTGTGTCTGGACGCTGCTGATCGGCGGCCTGAACGCACCACCGGCCTGGGTCTGGTCCCTGGCCAGCCTGGTCTGGGTGCTGGGCGGCGCCTTTGCCTTGCGCGCGGGCCCGACCGGCTGGCCGCGCATCGCACGCGGCGCGCGGCTGGCCCTGGGCGGCGTGCTGCTGTGGGGTGCCTGGCTGGCCATCGTGCAGGCCAAGGTGCACGGCATCAACTTCATCCTGTCGGTGTTCTGCCTCGTCTGGATGGCCGACATCGCGGCCTATTTCTGCGGCCGCGCCTTCGGCAAGAGGAAGCTGGCGCCGGCCATCAGTCCCGGCAAGAGCTGGGAAGGCGTCTGGGGCGGCATGGCGGGCGTCATCCTGCTCGGCTTCGTCTGGGTCCATGTCATCGACGTGAAAGTCGCCATCGACTCGCCCAGCCTCTACACGCTGCTGGTCCAGCGCCATGGCTGGGTGTCGCTGCTGGCCCTGGTCTTCCTCGGCGCGATGAGCGTCGTCGGCGATCTGTTCGAATCCCTCGTGAAGCGCGCCGTCGGCGCCAAGGACAGCAGCAATCTGCTGCCTGGCCACGGTGGCGTGCTGGACCGCATCGACGCGCTGCTGCCCGTCTTCCCGTTGGCGCTCGCGCTGATCAGCCTCTGATATGACCCGCCAACGCGTCTGCGTCCTCGGCTCGACCGGCTCCATCGGCGTCAACACGCTGGACGTCATCGCGCGCCATCCCGAGCGCTACGAGGTCGTGGCGCTCAGCGCGATGAGCCGTGTCGATGAGCTGCTGGCGCAATGCCTGGCCTGGCAGCCGCGCTTCGCCGTCATGCCCGACCGCGACGCCGCGGCGCGCCTGCGCGAGCGGCTGCGCGAAGCCGGCAGCCGTACCGAGGTCATGGACGGCGCCCCGGCGCTGGCCGACATCGCCGCGCATCCGGAAGTCGACACCGTCATGGCGGCCATCGTTGGCGCCGCCGGCCTGGCGCCGGCCATCGCCGCCGCACGCGCCGGCAAGCGCCTGCTGCTGGCCAACAAGGAGGCCATCGTCGTCGGCGGCGCCTTGTTCATGCAGGCGGTGGAGCAGGGCGGCGYGACGCTGCTGCCCATCGACAGCGAACACTCGGCCATCTTCCAGTGCCTGCCCGAGGATCGCGCGGCCTGGCATGAGCGTATCGACCACATCGTGCTGACGGCTTCCGGCGGCCCCTTCCGCAGCCGCGACCCCGCCACGCTGGCTGATGTGACGCCCGACCAGGCCTGCGCCCACCCCAACTGGGTCATGGGCCGCAAGATCTCGGTCGACTCGGCGACGATGATGAACAAGGCGCTCGAGGTCATCGAGGCGCGCTGGTTGTTCAATCTCACGCCGGATCAGATCAAGGTCATCATCCATCCGCAGAGCATCATCCATTCGATGGTGGTCTGCCGCGACCAGTCGGTGCTGGCCCAGCTCGGCACGCCGGACATGCGCGTGCCCATCGCCTACGGCCTGTCCTTCCCCGAGCGCATCACCTCGGGCGCCAGCCGCCTTGACCTGCTGACGACGCCCAGCCTGACCTTCGAGGAAGCCGATGCCGTGCGCTTCCCCGGCCTGCACCTGTCCTGGCAGGCGCTGCGTGCGCCTGAGGGCAGCACCACGGTGCTGAATGCGGCCAATGAAGTGGCGGTCGACGCCTTCCTGAACGGCCGCCTGCGCTTCGACCGCATCCACGCGGTCAACTCGCAATGCCTGGCCGACGTTCAGCCGGGCGACTGCGCCAGCATCGAGGCGCTGCTGGAGCTCGATGCCCGCACCCGCGTGCATGCCCAGCAACTGGCCCGCCAACTGCCGTGACCACCCTCATCGCCTTCCTCGCCGCGCTGGCCCTGCTGATCGCGGTCCACGAATGGGGCCATTACCGCGTCGCGCGGGCCTGTGGCGTCAAGGTGCTGCGCTTCTCCATCGGTTTCGGTCGCGTGATCTGGCGCCGCGTCGGTCGCAACGGCACGGAGTTCACGCTCAGCGCGCTGCCGCTGGGCGGCTATGTGCGCATGCTCGACGAGCGCGACGGTGCGGTGGCACCGCAGGAGCGTGAACAGGCCTTCAACCAGCGGCCGCTGCGCCAGCGCGCCGCCATCGTCGCGGCCGGCCCGGCGGCCAACTGGGTGCTGGCCGTGCTGCTGTTCGCCGTCGTGGCCTGGCTGGGCAGCGAAGTGCCCAAGGCCGTGCTGGGCACGCCGCCCGCCGGCTCCCTGGCCGAGCGCGCCGGCCTGCATGCCGGCGACTGGGTGCGGGCCACGTCGTCCGACGGCCAGCAATGGCAGGACGTCGAGTCCCTGGTGCATCTGCAGTCGGCGGTCGCCCGCGCCCAGGCGCTGGGAGAGACGCTGCACCTGTCGGTCAGCAGCGCGCAGGGCCATGGCTCGCGCAGCGTGCACCTGGAGACGGAACGCCTTGCCGGTCGTGCGCCCGATGCCCAGTTGTTCAACGACATCGGCCTGGCGCCGCTGGCCGAGCCGCTGATCCGCCAGGTCGCCGCGGGCGGCGCCGGTGCGGTGGCCGGGCTGGAAGCCGGGGACCGCGTTCTTTACATCGATGGTCAGGCCGTGCCCGATGCCGGTTTCCTGCGCGACGCCATCCGTCGCGCCCGCGACGGCGACCAGCCGCGCGCCATGGCCTGGCGCGTCGAGCGCGCTGGCCGCGTCGTCGAACTGAACCCGACGCCGCGCCTTGTCGATGATGGCGGCCAGAGCGTGGCCCGGCTGGAGATCGGCGTGGGCTCACAGCCCGAGCGCGTTTTCGTCAGCTACGGCCCGCTCGATGGCCTGTGGCGCGGTGTCGAGCAGAGCTGGGACATGGCCGCCACGACGGTGCGGCTGCTCGGCCGCATGCTGATCGGTGAGGCCTCGGTGAAGAACCTGAGCGGCCCGCTGACGATTGCCGATTACGCCGGCCAATCGGCCAAGGCGGGTTTGTCGCCCTATCTGGATTTCCTCGCGAAGATCTCGCTGAGCCTCGCCGTTCTGAACCTGCTGCCGCTGCCTATGCTCGATGGCGGGCACCTCATGTATCATCTTTTTGAGGGTCTGAGTGGCCGCCCCGTCTCCGAATGGTGGCAACGGCAACTGCAGCGCGCTGGCGCGCTGATCCTGATGCTGATGATGGCCTTGGCCCTTTCCAACGACGTCACCCGCCTTGCGGGCTGGCACTGACACTCCCCGGTTCCCATGTCCTTTCCTTTCAGTTCGGGAGCGAAGCGTCGCCCCTTCCGCCTCGGCTTGCTGGCTCTGGCTGTCACGGGGATGTTCCAGTCRGGGCTGGCCTGGGCGGTCGATCCCTTCGTGCTCAAGGACATCCGCGTCGAAGGCCTGCAGCGTACCGACCCGGGTACCGTGTTCGCRTCGCTGCCCTTCCGCATCGGCGACACCTACAACGATGAAAAAGGCGCCGCCGCCCTGCGCGCCCTGTTCGCCACCGGCCTGTTCAAGGACGTGCGCATCAGCATCGAAGGCAATGCCGTCGTCGTCATCATCGACGAGCGCCCCATCATCGCCAACGTCAACTTCGTCGGCCTGAAGGAGTTCGACACCGAGGCGCTGACCAAGTCGCTGAAGGACGTCGGCATCGGCGAAGGCAAGCCCTTCGACAAGGCCCTGGCCGACCGCGCCGAGCAGGAACTGAAACGCCAGTACCTCACGCGCAGCCTCTACGGCGCCGAGGTCACGACGACGATCACGCCCATCGAGCGCAACCGCGTCAACGTCAGCTTCAACGTGACTGAAGGCGATCCGGCCAAGATCGCCGAGATCCGCATCCTCGGCAGCAAGGTCTTCTCCGAGAGCACGCTGCAAGGCCTGCTGGAGCAGACGACCACCGGCTGGCTGACCTGGTACACCAAGACCGACCGCTACTCGCGCGCCAAGCTGAACGCGGACCTGGAAACCATCCGCAGCTACTACCTGAACCGCGGCTATCTCGAGTTCGCCGTCACGTCCACGCAGGTGACGATCTCGCCGGACAAGCAGAGCATCAGCATCGCCATCACGGTCAGCGAAGGCCAGCCCTATACCGTCACGGGCGTGAAGCTCGAAGGCGACTACCTGGGCCGCGAGGAAGACTTCAAGCACCTCGTCTTTCTCAAGCCCGGCGAGGCCTACCAGGGCGAAGCGGTCGCGAACACGACGCGCGCCTTCAGCGACCTGTTCGGCACCTATGGCTATGCCTTCGCCCGCGTCGACAGCAAGCCCGACATCAACCGCGAGACCGGCCAGGTCGTCGTCACCTTCAGCGCCGAGCCGCAACGCCGCGTCTATGTGCGCAAGGTCATCGTCTCCGGCAACTCGCGCACCCGCGACGAGGTCATCCGCCGCGAGTTCCGCCAGTTCGAGGCGGCCTGGTACGACGGCCAGAAGATCAAGTCCTCGCGCGACCGGGTCGAGCGCCTGGGCTACTTCAAGGACAAGGAAGTCACCATCGACACCCAGGAGGTGCCGGGCGCCCAGGACCAGGTCGACGTGCTGCTGACCGTCGTCGAGCGCCCCACCGGCGCCATCACGGTCGGTGCCGGCTACTCCAGCCAGACCAAGCTGTCCTTCACCGGCTCCATCCGCCAGGACAACGTCTTCGGCTCGGGCAACTACCTCGGCATCGACGTCGCGACGGCCCGCACCGGCCGCCAGCTGCAGGTCAGCACGGTCGACCCCTACTTCACGGTCGACGGCGTGTCGCGCTCGCTGGACGTGTTCTATCGGACCACGCGCCCGATCAACACGCTGGGCGAGGAGTACCAGTACGTCACCAAGGGCGGTGCCATCCGCTTTGGCGTGCCCTACTCGGAAGTCGACACCGTCTTCTTCGGCGTCGGCTACGAGCAGACCGACATCACGACGTCCAAGGGCCTGCCCAACAGCTATCTGCTGTTCGTCAACCAGTTCGGCCAGCGCAGCAATTCCATCCCGCTGACCATTGGCTGGCAGCGCGACAGCCGCGACAGCGTGATTTCGCCGCTCAAGGGCAGGTACCAGCGCGTCAACGTCGAGACCAGTGCCATCGGCGACGCCAAGTTCGCCCGCATCAACCTGCAATACCAGCAGTATTTCGAGATCACCAACAAGATCACGCTGGGCATCAACAGCGAGCTGGGTTGGGGCGTGGGCCTGGGCGGCAAGCCCTATCCGATCTTCAAGAACTTCTACGGTGGCGGCCTGGGCTCGGTGCGCGTCTTCGAGGCCGGCTCGCTGGGCCCGGTGGACCCGACCGGCTCCTACATCGGCGGCAACCGGCGCTTCAACACCAATGCCGAGCTCTACCTGCCGGTGCCCGGCAGCGGCAACGACAAGAGCTTCCGCATCTTCGGTTTCGCCGACCTCGGCGGCGTCTGGGGGCCGGACGCCAAGCTCAACTGGAACACGCTGACCAATGGCAAGGACAACGAAGGCCGCGACATGCTGCGCATGTCCGCCGGTGTCGGCCTGTCCTGGATCTCGCCGATGGGTCCGCTGCGCCTGAGTTACGGCAAACCGATCCGCAAGGCGCGGACGGATAGAATCGAAAAATTCCAATTCCAGATCGGGACTGCATTCTGATGATGAGCAAGCTCTTGCAATCGATGGCCCTGGCCGCGTCGATGATGTTGGCCACCTCGGTGGTGCAAGCCCAGGAACTGAAGATCGGCTACGTCAACAGCGAGCGCGTGCTGCGTGAGGCCAATCTGGCCAAGGCAGCGCAGATCAAGCTGGAGACGGAGTTCGGCAAGCGCGAGAAGGACCTGCGCGATCAGGAAACCAAGTTGCGCGCCGCCGCCGAGAAGCTGGAAAAGGATGCGCCCACGCTGTCCGAAGCCGAGCGCAACCGCCGCCAGCGCGACGTTGTCGAGCAGGAACGTGATCTGCAGCGCAAGCGCCGCGAATGGCAGGAAGACCTGACCCAGCGCAAGAACGAAGAGTTGTCCGGCGTGGTCGAGAAGGCCAACCGCGTCATCAAGCAGATCTTCGACGCCGAGAAGTACGACCTCATCCTGCAGGACGCCATCCACTTCAGCGCCCGCGTGGACATCACCAAGAAGGTGATCGACGCGCTGAACGCGCAGAAGTAAACCGAGCCCGTCATGAGCCCGACACCAGTCGCGCTCGGGTCCAGCGAAACGACAGCGGTCGAGCTGTCTCAGCTGATCGCCGCCTTGGGCGGCGATTTGCTTGGTGGGTCCGACATCCGCATCGCCCGCATCGCGCCGTTGGACGAGGCTGACGCCCAAAGCATCAGCTTCCTCGCCAACCCGCGCTACCAAGCCCAGCTCGCCACCACGGCAGCGGCCTGCGTCATCGTGTCGCCTTCGATGGCGGAGCTGGCCTCGGCGCGTGGCGCGGCCATCGTCACACCCGACCCCTATCTCTACTTCGCCCGCCTGACGCAGTGGTGGGCTGCGCGCGTGCGGCCTTCGCCCAAGGCCGGCGTGCATGCCAGCGCCGTCGTGTCGCCGGAGGCGAGGCTGGGCAAGGGCGTCGAGGTCGGTCCGCTGGCCGTCGTCGAGGCTGGTGCCGTCGTTGGTGACCATGCCCGCATCGGTGCGCATTGCGTCGTCGAGCGTGATGCAGTCGTTGGTGCGCACACGCGGCTGGCGCCGCGCGTGGTGCTCGGCTACGGTTGCCGCATCGGCGCGCGTGGCCTGGTGCACAGCGGTGTGGTCATCGGCGCCGACGGCTTTGGCTTCGCGCCCAGCAAGAACGGCTACGTGAAGATCGAGCAGCTCGGCGCGGTCAGCATCGGCGACGACGTCGAGATCGGCGCCAACACCTGCATCGACCGCGGCGCGCTGGCCGACACCGTCATCGAGGACGGCGTCAAGCTCGACAACCTGATCCAGATTGCCCACAACGTGCACATCGGCCGCAACACGGCCATGGCCGGCTGCGCGGCCGTGGCCGGCTCCACACGCATCGGCGCCAACTGCACCATCGGTGGCGCGGCCAACATCATCGGCCACCTGACCATCGTGGACGGCGTGCACATCTCGGCTGCCACCACCGTGACCCGCAGCATCCCCTCGCCGGGCGTCTACAGCGGCCCCTATCCCTTCGAAGAGAATTCGAGCTGGCAGAAGAACGCGGCCACCCTGCGACAGCTCAGCACCCTGCGCGAACGCGTGCGCGCGCTGGAGAAGAAATAAATGAACGAACCGACCCCGACCACCCCGACCGCCATCCCGACGACGATGGACATCCACGAAATCCTGAAGCGCCTGCCGCATCGCTATCCCATCCTGCTGGTGGACCGCGTTGTCGAGCTGATCAAGGGCGAGCGCATCCGCGCCATCAAGAACGTCTCCATCAACGAGCCCTTCTTCCTGGGCCACTTCCCACACCGCCCGGTCATGCCGGGCGTGCTCATCCTCGAAGCCCTGGCCCAGGCCGCGACGCTGCTGGCCATCGAGAGCGTGGGCATCACGCTGGACGAGAAGTCGGTCGTCTACTTCGCCGGCATCGACGGCGCCCGCTTCAAGCGACCTGTCGAGCCGGGTGACCAGCTGATCCTGGAAGTGACGCTGGGCCGCGCCAAGGCCGGCATCTACAAGTTCACCGCGAAGGCGCTGGTGGGCGACCAGCTCGTCGCGGAAGCTGAGCTGATGTGCACGATGCGCCGCATCGAAGCCTGAAATGAAGCCCCTCGTCCAGCCGCACGCCGCTGAACGCGGTGCGTCTGACCGGTCCCCCTGGGGGACGGCGATGCCCGCGGCATCGAGCCGCGAGCACATCGCCAGCGCGGGCCGGCTCGGGAGCGGGCCAGCGCTCGGCCCGCAAGTTTCTAAGTAATGGCTATGTCCTCGATCCATCCCACCGCCATCGTCGACCCCGCCGCCGAGCTGGACTCGTCGGTCACGGTCGGCGCCTATTCGCTGATCGGCCCGCACGTGAAGATTGGCGCCGGCACCCAGGTCGGCCCACATGTCGTCATCGAAGGCCACACCACGATTGGCCGTGACAACACGTTCTTCCAGTTCTCGTCCATCGGCGCGGCCAACCAGGACAAGAAGTACGCCGGCGAGCCGACGACCCTGGTCATCGGCGACCGCAACACCATCCGCGAGTTCTGCACGCTGAACATCGGCACGGTGCAGGACCGCGGCGAGACGACGGTGGGCAACGACAACTGGATCATGGCCTATTGCCATCTGGCCCACGACGTCGTCATCGGCAACGAGTGCGTGCTGGCCAACAACGCCACGCTGGCAGGCCATGTGCAGGTGGGCAACCACGTCACCATCGGTGGCCTGACCGGCATCCTGCAACGCATGCGCATCGGCGACCACGCCATGATCGGCTTCCAGGCCCATGTGGCCCAGGACGTGCCGCCCTTCATGACCGTGGACGGCAATCCGCTGGCGGCACGTGCCGTCAACGTCGTCGGCCTGAAGCGTCGCGACTTCAGCAGCGAGCGCATCGCCGTCATCCGCCAGATCTACAAGCTGCTCTATCGCAGCGGCCACACGCTGGACGAGGCCAAGGCGGCCATCGCGGGTTTGAAGGGCACGGAAGGCGGTGCAGCCGACGCCGACATCGACAACATGCTGAATTTCCTTGCCGCCTCCACCCGCGGCATCGTCCGATAAGCGATGCAGACCGCGCCCCGCCTCGGCATGGTGGCCGGCGAGGCCAGCGGTGATCTGCTGGCCGGCCTGCTGCTGCAAGGGCTGCGTGCGCGCTGGCCAGAGCTGACGTCGCAGGGCATAGGCGGCCCGAAGATGATTGCCCAGGGCTTCGAGACCTGGTGGCCGCACAGCAAGCTGTCCATCTTTGGCTATGTCGACGCGCTGCTGAACATCCGCGAGCTGCTGTCCATCCGCAAGCAACTCGGCACGCGCCTCATCTCGAACCGGCCCGACGTCTTCATCGGCGTCGATGCGCCCGACTTCAACTTCGGCCTGGAGACGCGGCTGCGCGAGGCCGGCATCAAGACGGTCCACTTCGTCTGCCCGTCCATCTGGGCCTGGCGACCCGAGCGGGTCGTGAAGATCAAGGCGGCCGCCGACCACGTGCTTTGCCTCTTCCCCTTCGAGCCCGAGATCCTGCACAAGGCCGGCATCGGCGCGACCTATGTGGGCCACCCGCTGGCGGATGCCATTCCCGTGGAGCCACCACGTGCAGCGTCGCGCGAGGCCTTGAAGCTGCCTGAGGGCGACACCGTCATCGCGCTGCTGCCCGGCAGCCGCAAGAGCGAGATCAACTACATCGCGCCGGCGCTGATCGCTGCGGCCAGGCTGTTGGCCAGGCCGGGGCGGCGCTTCGTCATGCCCGTCGTGCCGGGGCTGCGTGGCCTCGTGGAACCTATGCTCGGCGGCGTCGACATCCAGCTCGTCGACGGCCAGTCGCATGCGGCGCTGGCGGCCTGCGATCTGACGCTGGTGGCCAGCGGCACGGCCACGCTGGAGGCGGCCCTGTTCAAGCGTCCCATGGTCATCGCCTACCGCATGAATGCGCTGAACTGGTGGCGCATGAAGGGCAAGGGCCTGCTGCCCTGGGTGGGCCTGCCCAATATCCTGGCGCGCGACTTCCTCGTGCCGGAGCTGATCCAGCACGCCTGCACGCCGGAGAACCTGGCGCGGGAGGCGGAAGCCCTGCTTGCCGATGCACCGCGCCGTGCCGCCTTGCACGAGCGCTTTGTCCAACTCCACGAGCTGCTGCGGCAAGACACCGCACAGCGCGCCAGCGATGCGATCGCGAGTCTCATCGGTGCCTGAGCAAGTTGCTCTCGACTGGACCCCGCCCGGCCTTGTCGCCGGCGTGGATGAGGCCGGCCGTGGGCCGCTCGCAGGCCCGGTGTTTGCCGCCGCCGTCATCCTCGATGACCTGCAGCCGATCAAGGGACTGGCCGACTCCAAGGTGCTGACGGCTGCCAAGCGCGCCAAGCTCTATGACGAGATCCGCGCCAAGGCACTGTGCTGCTGCATCGCGCAGGCCAGCACCGAAGAGATCGACCAGATCAACATCCTGCAGGCCACCATGCTGGCCATGCAGCGCGCGGTCACAGGCCTGCGCCTCAAGCCGGCGCTGGTGCGCATTGACGGCAACCGCCTGCCCGTGCTGCCCATGGCGGCCGAGGCCATCGTGAAGGGCGACGCCACCGTGCAGGCCATCTCGGCCGCCAGCATCCTGGCCAAGGTCGCGCGCGACCTGTTCTGCGAGCAGATGCACCAGAGCCATCCGCAGTACGGCTTTGCCACGCACAAGGGCTATGGCACGCCCGAGCACCTGGCCGCTCTCAAGCAGCATGGCGCCAGCCCCTGGCATCGGCGCAGCTTTGCCCCGGTGCGGGAAGTCTGCATTGACGTGACCATCAACCCGCTGGCATGAAGCTCGATCACGTCACTTCGCGCGACAACCCGGCGCTGGTCAGGCTGCGCAAACTCGCCGCCGACGCTGGCGGTTATCGCAAGACGGGCAGCGTCTGGATCGAGGGCGACCATCTGCTGCGTGCGGCCCTGCAACGCGGTTGGCAGCCAGCCCTGGTCGTGCTGACGGAAGGCGCGATGCAGGACGCCATGTTGGCCGCCTTGACTGAGTCCGCATTGCGCACCCTGGTCGTGCCGACGGCGCTGTTCAAGGGCCTGAGCGGCCTGGAGTCGCCGGCGCAGATCGGCGCCGAGCTGACGCTGCCGGCGGCACCCCAGATCGACGCCAACGCCGCCACCGTGGTGCTCGACCGCCTGCAGGACGCCGGCAACGTTGGCGCCATCCTGCGCAGCGCGGCGGCCTTTGGTGTGCGCCAGGTGCTGGCCCTCAAAGGCACGGCGGCGCTGTGGTCTCCCAAGGTCGTGCGCGCAGGGCAGGGTGCCCATTTCGGCCTGCGTCTCGTCGAAGGCCTGGCCGCGACCGATCTGGAAGCGCTGGTCGTGCCCCTGGTCGCCACCAGCTCCCATGACAGCCAGCCGCTGCACCGGATTGCGCTGCCGTCCCCCTGCGCCTGGGTCATGGGCCACGAAGGGCAGGGCGTTTCTGCCGAGCTGATGGCCCGCTGCGCGCTGCGCGTCGGCATCCCGCAGCCGGGCGGCGAGGAGTCGCTCAACGTGGCCGCGGCGGCGGCCATCTGCCTGTACGAGAGCGAGCGGCAGAAGGGCTGATCCCCGGGTTTCGGGGAGCTGAGCGCCGGGTTCCCCCGCCCGTTTCGAGAATAATTGCGCCGCCTCGCCAGTCGGGGGTACCTCCCACAGGACCGCAGTGTCCTGGGGTGGACAAGAGATTTCAGGGAGATCCATGAACGCCAGCCTCGCTATCGAGCGCATCAGCGCCCGAGCACTCTTCACGCGCGCCCTCAATGCGCCTGCCCTCAGCCATCACCTGCTGCGCTGGGGCGCCGTGCTGCTGGCGGCCTGGTGTCTGGCTGCATGCGGCGGCGGAGGCGGTGGCGGTGAGTCCGTCGCCCAGCCCAGCCTGGCTATCACCCAGCAACCTGCCGACCAGCGTGTCGTGGCGGGCAGTTCGGCCACATTCCGCGTGGCGGCCAACGGTGCTGCCAGCTTCCAATGGCAGCGCCTGGGCGCCGACGCGCAGTGGACGGACATTGCGAGTGCCACGCAAACGGAACTCGTATTGACCGGCCTGGCTGAAGCCGACAACGGCCGCCAGTACCGCGCCCAGGTCAAGGCCGGGGCGGTGGTGCTGACCAGCTCGGCCGCCACGCTCAGCGTGACGCCGCCGGTCCCTGCCGGCGTGGCCGCGCAGCCGAGCGACGTGCAGGCGCGGGTGGGCCAGGCGCCGAGCTTTAGCGTCACCGCGAGCGGCACCAACGTCGCCTACCAATGGCAGAGCAGCAGCGACGGCCTGACCTGGACCGATGTGGCCGGCGCCACGACCGAGACGCTGACCCTGCCCACCGCCACCTTGGCCGACAGCGGCAAGCTCTACCGCGTGGTGGTGCGCAACAGCCTCGCGACCGTGACCTCGCGCGCCGTGACGCTGAGCGTGCTGCCGGCACTGCAGAAGCCGTTGTTCACCGCGCAGCCGCAGGACCGCAGCGTCGTGGCGGGTGAGGGCGCCACCTTCACGGCGACCGCCAGCGGCGAGCCCGTGCCCACACTGCAGTGGGAGACCAGTCTGGACGGCCAGACCTGGACGCCGGTGGCTGGCGCCACGGCATCCACGCTGGCGGTGGCCAATACCCTGCAGGCCGACAACGGCCGCCGCTACCGTGCGGTCGCCACCAACTCCCAGGGCAGTGAAACCAGTGGCGTCGCCCGGCTGACGGTGGTTGCTGCCGTGGCGCCGTCCTTCGTGAGCGCCCCCCAGGCGGTGACGGTGAACCTGGCCCAGGCCGCGGCCTTCGAGGTCCAGGCGAGCGGCACGCCGACGCCCACCCTGCAGTGGCAGGTCAGCCTGGACGACGGCAAGAGTTTCACCAATATCAACGGCGCCACCGGCACCCGCTTGGAGCTGGCGACCACCGTCGTGGCAGACAACGGCAAGCTGTTCCGTGTCGTCGCCAGCAACCGCGTGGGTGACCTGGCTTCGCCCGCCGCCAAGCTGAGCGTGCAGTTCGCGCCGCAGCTGACGCTGCACCCGCAGGACGTGGTCTCCGGGATCTCCCAGGCTGCCGTCACGCTGACCGCGGCGGCGACCGGCAATCCGGCGTCCACCGTGCAGTGGCAGGCCAGCAGCGACGAGGGCACGACCTGGAAGGACGTCGCCGGCGCCACGGCCGCGAGCTACACCTGGTCGCCTACGCGGGCCGAGGACCGCCAGCTGCTGCGCGCCAAGTTCAGCAATGCAGCGGGCGTGGCCTACAGCAATGCCGCGCGCATCCGCAAGGCCAGCTGGAAGGCCGTGTCGCCGAGCTTCGTGGGCAGTGCACTGATCGCGGTGCGTTGGCTCGACTCGCGGGTTGCGGTGGCCGTTGGCCACCTGGGCGCCATCGTGCGCACGGGTGACGCCGGTGCGACCTGGCAGTTCGTGCAGGAGCCCATGGCCGGCCGGCCGCGCTATTCACGGATCGCCGCGCTCGATGCGCGCACTGTGATGGTCGCTGGCGACAACGGCACCATGATGCGTTCCGAGGATGCCGGCCTGACCTGGCGCTCGATCGCCATTCCGACCACGGGCTGGGTCTATTCGCTGTCCTTCCGCAATGCCAGCATTGGCGTGATGGGCTCCGGGGACGGCGCCTTCCGCAGCGTCGATGGCGGCCTGACGTGGACGCGGCTTGTGTCCGCCGACGCGACCTGGCCTCTCGAGAAAGTCAGCGGCATGGCGCTGCGCGGCATGCTGGGCTTTGCGATCGGCAGCGACAACTGGTTCCGCAGCACCGATGGCGGCGCGACTTGGCAACCGCTGAGCCCGCGACCGGCCTTCCTGAATACCTTTGTGATCAACAGCAGCGGCAGCGTCACCTTCGTCGACGACCAGACGCTGATGGCGAGCGGTCGGGCATTCGCCCGCAGCACGGACGGTGGCCTGACCTGGCAGGAGATGCCGCCTGTCCCGGGTGTCAATGGCATCCTGTCGGAGCTGCGATTCAGCCCGGACGGCCAGGTCGGCTTCGACATGTGGGGCGACGCGCGCTCGGTCGACGGCGGTAAGACCTGGGCCAAACGCAGCGCCCCCCACATGCTCAACGACGTGGCCTTCTCGCCCGACGGCGTGGCGCTGGGCGTTACCTCGCGCGGCGAGATCAAGAAGAGCAGCGACCTCGCCGACACCTGGAGCAAGCCCTACGGGAGCCAGGGCCTGGATGGTGTCCAGTTCTGGGGCATCGAGTTCCCGGACAACGATGCGCGCGGCATCGCCTTCGGCAACGTTGGCAGCCAGATGGCCTTGTTCCAGACGAGCGATGGCGGCCTCAGCTGGCAGCCGCTGCAGCAGTTCGCCATCACCTCGGTCTATTCGCCGGCCAATGTGTCGTTTGCCGACGCCCAGGTCGGCATGGTGGCGCAGGCCAACGGTCCGCTACTGCGCACGACCGATGGCGGACGCAGTTGGACGCAGTTGCCGGCACCGCCGATCGGCAGCGACAAGGCGCTGACCAGTGGCAACAGCGTCCTGGCGATGGTGGACCGCAACACGGCCGTCATGACCGCCAAGGGTGGCGCGTATCGATCGGCCGACGGTGGCAGCAGCTGGACCCGCACCCTGACGCTGAGCGAACCGCTTTACCAAGACCTGTTAGTCGTTGGCGCGCGCGGCAACGTGGTGCTGACGGTGGCCAACGACGGCCGCGTCCATCGCAGCGCCGACGGTGGCCAGACCTGGAGCACGGGCAGCTACCCGGACAGCCGGCCGATCTCCATCGCCTGGGCCAGCAATTCGACGGTCTTCATCCTCGACGCCTTCGGCGCACTGAGTCGCAGCGACGACGCAGGGAAGACTTGGCGCCAGGTGCTGCCGAAACACGTGCCGATCGAGATGTTCTTCACCATTCGCTTCTCGGCGGACGGGCAGACGGGCCTCATCGCCAGCAATCTGGCCGTCTATCGCAGCAGCGATGGCGGCCAGACCTGGAACCGTGATTTCGACTTCACGGCTTCGGGCTTCTGGCTGACACCAGGCTTCACCGGCGCGCACCAGCCGGTGCTGGTGGGCGCCGACGGCCAGGTGTTCGTCGGCAGCGGGTATTGATCGCCAGGGACCACGCCCGGTCCCTCGCGGTCACTGCCGCCGCAGCAGCGTCAATCCGATCAACCGCGACACCACGGCCGCGAGATACATCACGCCGACGAACATCTCCAGGCTGCACAGCGCGCGGGCCATGGGGCGCAGCGGGATGACGTCGCCGATGCCGGTGCTGGAGAGCAGGGCGAAGCTGAGGAACATCAGCTCGGTCCAACTGCGCGGCTGCTCGGCGTTGACTGCGGCCGCGAAGCTGCCCGGTTGCACGGCCTGCAGCACGACGAAGCTGTAGGCAAAGCCCCAGGCCAGCAGCGTGAAGGTGGCAGCCGCCGCGAACAGCTCGCCCGTCGTGGCGTGCATGTCGCCCATCATTTAGGCGACGAGGCTGGCGGCGGCGTAGAAAAAGAACACCGCCTCCAGCGCGGCCGACCAGGGCTGCAGCCAATGCATGTCCCGCGCCGCCTGCAGCACCAGCATGACGATGGCCGGCAGTGCGAGGCAGACGCTCAGCCAGGTCAAGCCCGGCGTGCGACACGCCATGCCGGTCGTGAACACCAGCACCGTGATGCCGAAGGCGCTCAGCGCCACCGGCCCGGCGCGCGTCGATTCGAGCAGCGGGTAGAGCAGCAGGCCGACGAGTTGCACGATCAGCAGGATGGCCGAGGGGTGGCGGCGCGTGAGGTCGCGGAGTCGCTGGTGAGGGCCGGGCATGCGGGGATTCTGCGGCCAGCGAATCCGTGGGCACACTTGCAATCGAGAATGATTCTCATTACAGTATTGCCATGCTCGGTGATGCCCTCCCACCCAAACCCCCGCTGACGCTGCAGGCCAGGCAGCCCGCGCGCGCCACGGCGCCCGCGGCAGCCACCGACCGCCGCATCGACAGCGCCACGCTGCTGGGCCCCGGCGGCGAGTTGTTCATCGACCACCACCAGCAGGTCTACCGCCTGCGTCTTACTTCGCTGGGCAAGCTGATCCTGACGAAGTAGTTCCCCGCGTTTCGCCATCCCGCGCCAGCCAGCCGCTGCCAGCCCGCGCCTCCTCCCACCGGAGCTCCCGTGCTGAAGACTGCTGTTGCGCTGGCCGCCGGCAGCTGGGGTGAGTGCTCCGTCCGCTCTGCCTTGGAGACCTCATCAAATGGCTGAAGCCTGTTGCGCCGCCCATGCCGCCCCGCCGCCCGTCGCTGGTTCGCGCCGCCGCCGGCTGTGGGAATTGGGCAGCCACGCGCATTGCCCCGTCGTCGGCGTCTGCGTGCCGCTGGAGCGTGTCCGCGTGCTCGCGAAAAAGCTGCTGGTGCTGCAGGGCGACGAGGACGACTACACGCTGCACTGCAGCCTCGTCACCGCCGCCGCGCGCCGCAACGCGGTGGCCGAAGCGCTGCAGAAGGACCTGGAGCAGCGTTTCGCCATCGACGTGCGCAACGCCGCCCAAGCCAAATGCCGCGACAGCCTGATGACCTGGTGGCGCAATCGCGCCGCCCAGGGCGAGATTGCCGGCGCACTGTGGGCGACGCTGACGCATGCGCGTTGCGACGAATGGCTGGAGATGCGGGTGCTGGGCCAGGTGCACATGCTGCAGCACCAGGTCGGCGCCGCCCAGCGCGTGGACATCGTCCGCCACCGCGAGCTGGCCGCTGAGCACCAGGCCGTGGCGCGAAACTATGCCGAGGTGCAGCAGCGCGTGACCGGTTGGAGTCAGGAGCGCGCCCGTGAACAGCAGGCCTGGGAGCAGGAGCGCATGCAGTTCCGCGCCGTGCAGATCGGCCTGCAGACCCAGCTCGCCCAGGCGCAGGAGCAACTCGCCCATTGGCAGGCGGCGCGACCCGACCTGCCCGAGCGCGAGGCCCTGCGCGAGCGCCTGGCCGAACAGGTGGAGCGCAACCAGGCGCTGCAGCGCGAGGTCAACCGGCTGGCGTCGCGCATGCCCGTGGAAGTGGTGGAGTCGGTGGCCGTGGTGGAGGAGGCGCTGCCAGTCGAACCGGTGAAGCTGGAGCATCGCGTGGTGCTCTGCGTGGGCGGGCGTGGCGGCAGCGTGCCGCAATACCGCCAGGCCGTGGAGGGCTGCGGCGCGCAGTTCCTGCACCACGATGGCGGCAGCGAGCACAAGCCGGCCCAGCTGGAGCCCCAGCTCGCCGCGGCCGACCTCGTCATCTGCCAGACGGGCTGCATCAGCCACGACGCCTACTGGCGCGTGAAGGACCATTGCAAGCGGCATGGCAAGCGCTGCGTCTTCGTCGAGACGCCCAGCCGCAGCGCCTTCGAACGCGCGCTGGCCCTGGCGGCGGCCGAAGAAGGGGCAAATACGGCGGTCTGAGGGGAAGCCCCCAGCGGGGGAGCAAACTGGCTGCCGCAAACTGCAATTGTTTGCAGCCGGAGACCGCCATGCCCCCCGTCGCCTCGCCCCACCAGCTCGCGCGCCGCGCCATCGCCCTCGTCCTGGCCGGCGGCCGCGGTTCGCGCCTCAAGCAACTGACCGACTCGCGCGCCAAGCCGGCCGTCTACTTCGGCGGCAAGTTCCGCATCATCGACTTCGCGCTCAGCAACTGCGTCAACAGCGGCATCCGGCGCATCGGCGTCGTCACGCAGTACAAGAGCCATTCGCTGCTGCGCCACATCCAGCGTGGCTGGAGCTTTCTGCGTGCCGAGCTGAACGAGACGGTCGACCTGATGCCGGCCCAGCAGCGCACCGACGACGAGAGCTGGTATCGCGGCACGGCCGATGCGGTGTTCCAGAACCTCGACATCGTGCAGAGCACCGGCGCCGACTACATCGTCGTGCTGGCGGGCGACCACATCTACAAGATGGATTACTCCAGCATGCTGGTCGACCATGTGGCGACCGGTGCGGGGTGCACGGTCGGCTGCATCGAGGTGCCCAAGGACGAGGCCAGCGCCTTCGGCGTGATGGCGGTGGATGACGAGCGCCGCATCACGGCCTTCAAGGAGAAGCCTGCCGACCCGCCCTGCATCCCCGGCCGCGACGGCGTCTGCCTGGCCAGCATGGGCATCTATATCTTCAACGCCGACTACCTCTATCGCCTGCTCGCCGAAGACCTGGCCGACCCCAGTTCCAGCCATGACTTCGGCAAGGACGTGATCCCCAAGGTCGTCGGCGAAGAGAAGGCCGTGGCCCATCCCTTCGGCATGAGCTGCATCGTGAATCCCAATGGCGCCACGCCGTACTGGCGCGACGTCGGCACGCTGGACGCCTTCTGGGCTGCCAACCTCGACCTGGCCTCCATCAGCCCCGAGCTCGACATCTACGACACCGACTGGCCGATCTGGACCTACCAGCGCCAACTGCCGCCGGCCAAGTTCATCCCCGACCACAACGGCATGCACGGCATGACGGTCAACACCATCGTCAGCGCCGGCTGCATCGTGTCGGGCTCGCATGTCGTCCAGTCGGTGCTGTTCAACAACGTGCGCATCCGCTCCTTCTGCAACATCCACCAGTGCGTGCTTTTGCCGGGTGTGGAGATCGGGCGCCATTGCCGGCTGACCAAGGTCATCGTCGACCGCGGCTGCGAGATCCCCGACGGCCTGGTCGTCGGTGAGGACGCCGTGCTGGACGCGCAACGCTTCGAGCGCACGGAGAGCGGCGTCGTGCTGATCACCAAGCAGATGCTCGCGCGCCTGTGAATCGCGTTCTCCAAGTCAGTGCGGAGCTGTTCCCGCTGCTGAAGACCGGCGGCCTGGCCGACGTGGCGGGTGCCTTGCCGGCGGCCTTGGCCGCGGCCGGTGCCGAGCCGCGGCTGCTGGTGCCGGGCTTCCCGGCCATCCGCGAATCATTGACGAAGGAGTGCGCAGTTGCTCCCGTGGCGCTGCCGTGGAGCGAGGGCAGGGCGGCGCTGCTGCGTGGCCATCTGCCGGGCTTTGACATGCCCGTCTATGTGCTGGACGCGCCCGGCCTGTTCGATCGCCCCGGCAATCCCTATGCGGACGGCGCCGGCATCGCCTATGCCGACAACCACCGCCGCTTCGCGCTGCTGGGCCTGGCCGCCGCGCGGCTCGCGGAAGGCGTGGATCCGGCCTGGCGGCCACAGGTCGTGCACGCCCATGACTGGCATGCGGGCCTGGCCTGTGCCCACATCGCCGCCAGCCGCTCGCGCCGCCGCACTGAGGCGCGGACGGTCTTCACCGTGCACAACCTGGCCTATCAGGGGCTGTTCCCCGCCGAGCAGTTCGGCGACCTCGGCCTGCCGGCTTCGCATTACGCCGTCGAGGGCCTGGAGTTCTATGGCCAGGTGAGCTTCATGAAGGCCGGCCTGCACTTCGCCGACGCGATCACGACGGTCAGCCCGAGCTATGCGCGCGAGATCCAGACGCCCGAGCAGGGCTGCGGCCTGGACGGTCTGCTGCGCCATCGCGCCGACGTGCTGCACGGCATCCTGAATGGCGTCGACTACGGCGTCTGGTCGCCGGCGCAGGACAGCGCCATTGCTGCGCGTTACGACGCCAACGATGCGAGCGGCAAGGCGGCCTGCAAAGCGGCCTTGCAGCGTGAATGCGGTCTGGCCGTGAAGGCAGACTCACCGCTGTTCGGCATCGTCAGCCGCCTGACCGAGCAGAAGGGCTTGCCGCTGGTGCTGGAGGCGCTGAACGACCTGCTCGACCCGGGTGGACAACTGGTTGTTCTCGGCAGCGGCGATGCCCGCCTCGAAGCCGAGTTCGCTGCCGCCGCCACCAGGCACCCCGGCCAGATCGCCCGGCGCACCGGCATGGACGAAGGCCTGGCGCATCGCATCGTCGCCGGCAGTGATGTCATTCTGGTGCCGAGCCGCTTCGAACCCTGTGGCCTGACCCAGCTCTATGGCCTGAGCTATGGCGCGCTGCCGCTGGTCCACCGCGTCGGCGGCCTGGCCGACACCATCGTCGACACGACGCTCGAAGACCTGGCCGCCGGCACCGCGACGGGCTTTGTCTTCAACGCCTTCACGGCCGATGCCTACCGCCGCGCGCTGCGACGCGCGTTTGCGCTGTGGAGCCGGCAGGAATACTGGGCGCGGGTGCGAACGGCCGCCATGCGCCAGCACTTCGGCTGGGACGATGCAGCGCGACGCTATGTGCAGATCTACACCGGACTGCTGACCCACTGACCCCCTGACTGAGCAGGGGCCCCGAGCGCGAACCCTCGAGGCCCTGCCTAGAATCGCCACCGCCGATGCCACCGGGTCGAGTGGACGGCGCATAAAAGTCAGTCCGACAGGGAGGAAATACCATGCGCGCGAATTCCGCGTTGGCGTTGTTGACGACGCTCGCCTTGACCGCCTGTGGTGGCGGTGGCGGTGGGTCTGCCGCGCCAGCTCCGGCGCCCACGCCGGCACCGGCACCAGCCCCGACCCCAGCCCCGAGCCCTGCGCCGGCTCCCGCGCCAACTCCGGCACCGGCACCGGCACCGGCTCCTGCACCGACGCCGGCCCCAGCGCCGACACCTGCTCCCGCTCCCGCCCCTGCGGCCGCGCCTGGCGTACAAATCCTGGCCGAACTGCCGTCGCCTTGCGCGGTCGGCGCGGACGACTGCCTGAAGTTGGAACAACTGCTCATCGATCGCAGCAGCCGGCTGATGGTCTCGTGGCGCGAGCGCTCGCCGAGCGCAGCGGCGGGAATCCATGCCGGCATGCTCTATGGTGGCGCGGTCATGCAGCGGGCAAGGATCTCGAGCAACGCGGACGCATCCTTCCGGGTCCTGCTGGGCAGCCCCCGCAAGTATTCGGTGCTGCTGAAGGAGTCCTCCATCTGGAACGCCTTTCTCCTGGACGTGACCGCGACAGGCAGTGCTGACCCTGTTTTGTCGGACAAGGTCGCGACGACCCTGACGGACGAGTTGGTGCGCAACTTCAGCATGGCGCTGAGCACGGAAAGCATTGCCAAAGATACCGAACTGAACACCGTCGGCTATGGCGCCACGCCTGGTTCCGTGACTCTGGGCGGTGGCATGCAGGGCCAGGTCGCAGCGGTGCCTGCGATCGCCGGCCTGACCGCTCGCCCGGTGCGCGAACGCTACTTGGTGGCAGCCGGTTTCCTCAACCCTGTATTTCTATGGTTGGGCACCACGGCGCAGGGCCAGGCTTTCCGCGCCTTTCTCGGCGCCGACGGCAGCGGCAACTACAGCAGCACGCCGCTGTGGGGCAGCGTGCGTTCGTCCAGCGCGGATGCGCCTGACTGCCGCAGCGACCGTCCTGGTTTCCCGTCGCTGTTTGGTGTGTCGACGTTGCCTGGCTCTGCCGCCGTGGGCTGGTTGGAGTCCAACGACGCTGGCACGGCCTGCAATCTGCTCGTCGAAGGAGCGGTTTTCAACGCGGCCGGTACTCATGTGCGCAAAGCCGTGATGAATGGCGATTGGGTGGTCTGGGAGCAGCAGTCCGCCGCCGACAGGTCCGGACCAACGGAAGTGGTGGCGCGCCAGCGCGACTTTGCGACCAAGACATGGAGTGTTGTGGCCAAGTTGTCGACGCAACCCGTGTCGCGGCTGTTGGCCCAGACGAGCGGCCCGGGCTCCGCCGCATGGGCGGCCATCACCTGGCAGGAATGCGCCAGCATGGCGAGTGATGCGGCCTGCACGACCTACGCCGCCAAGACGCAGGTGTCGCAGAGTGCGCTGCTGACCGAGCTGCAGCTGACGCCCAGCAGTGGCAGTCCTCTGATGACGATCAACTACTACGGTGATGCCGTGGTGGCGTGGGTCGAACCGCGAGCTGCCTGCAAGGCGGATGCAACCAAGCAATGCGCCCAGATCCGGGCGCGATGGCTCTGAGCGACGAATCTGCTCTCAGCGTGCTGAGCCGGCAGATGCCGCCGAGCCGTTTTGCGAACGGTGGCGGCATGCACAAGAACAAGCGATAGGAAGTGAAGGAAATGAACGAAATGAGCATGCGCGCAGGCCCGGCACTGGTGCTGTTGACGACGTTCGCACTGGCTGCCTGTGGCGGCGGTGGCGGTGGTGCAAGCACTGCGCCTGCTCCAACACCTGCACCCGCACCCGCACCCGCACCCGCACCCGCACCCGCACCCGCACCCGCACCCGCACCCGCACCCGCACCCGCACCTGCGCCTGCGCCTGCGCCTGCCCCAGCACCTGCACCTGCACCTGCACCTGCACCGGCACCGGCACCCGCACCCGCACCCGCACCCGCGCCTGCACCCACACCAGCACCTACTCCGGCACCCACACCAGCGCCCGCACCGACGCCCGCGCCCGCACCGGTGCCCACCCCGCCTCCGGCGCCAACGAGCATGATCCTGGCCGAACTTTCGGCGCCCTGTCCCGCAGGCACGAGCGACTGCCTCGCGTTGGAAGCGGTTCGCCTGGACCGGGCCGGACGCACGATGCTGTCCTGGCGTGAGCGCGCGCCGAGCAATGCGACCGGCTCGCACATGGGCCTGCTTCCCAGCGGAGGCAGCGTCCTGCGGCGCGGCCAGATTTCGGCCAGCGTGGGCTACCCCTTCCGCGTGCTGACCGCGGCGCCCGACAAATACACGGTGCTGCTGAATGAGTGGGGGACGACCTGGCGGGGTTTTCTGGCGGACTTCTCGACCGCCTCGTCCGGTGAGCCCGTCTTCTCGGACAAGCTGACGACGGGCCTGGTCGACGAGCAGGTGCGCAACTTCACCGAGATCCGGGGCTCCACGGACGTCAACGCCGACAACGAACTCACGACCTTCACGTGGGGAGCATCGCCTGGCGCGGTCAATCTGGGCGGTGGAATCCAGGGCTATGTCGCAGCCCTGCCCCCGCTGATCGGCTACATGACGACGAAGCCGGTGCGCGAACGCCTGCTGCCGTACAGCGGCTCGGCCATCCAATGGATGGGCTCCAATGGTCTCGGCCAGGGCTTCAGCATCGTGGTGAACCGCGACGGCAGCGGTGCCTACTCCGGCGCAGGCATGATGAACGGCGACCCGCGCGCAGGGATACCGGACACGCCCGGCTGCCGCAACGACAGCCCCGGATTCCCGTCCGTGACCGGCACTTCGCTGGCCGCGTACGGAGCCGGCGTGATTTGGCTGGAGTCAAACGATGCGGGAACGGGCTGCGACATGCGCGTGGGGTACATCGTTCTCAACCCGCGCCTCAACCATGTACGCAAGGTTGTCTCGACGGGCGCCTGGGCGATCTCCGAACAGCAGGCCCTCAACGACAGGTCCGGTCCCCCCTCGATCTTTGTGAATGAGTACTCCACCACCCAGCGCATCTGGTCGGGCTTCACCAAGGCCTCCCAACTGCCCGTCTCCCGGCTGCTGGGCCAGGCCACCATGTCGTCCTGGATGGCCATCGCCTGGCAGGAATGCGACAGCATGGCTGCCGACGCCGCGTGCACGACCTGGCTGACCAAGACCCAGAGCAACACAACCTTGACCCTCAAGCAGACGAAGCTCGTTATGGCCGCCGGCAGCTCCGCGCCGTTGGTGTCCATCAACCATAACGGCGACGCCATCGTCGCCTGGGTGGAGCCGAGTGCGCCCTGCTCGGCGGACGCGACCAAGCAGTGCGCGCAGTTGAAGGCGCAGCGCTTCTGATCGGGTCGTCACAATGGGCTCATCCATCCATGGGATGCCTCTATGAGTGATTCCCTTCCTGACCGCATTCAAGAGATCCTCGACGCGCGCGTCACCGACTTCGCGCAGGCCGCCCAACGCCATTTCAAGACCAATGACCTGGTGGTGGTGCTGGACTTCCGTGACGAGCCCGTGGAGCTTCAGGCGGTGGCGCGCGAAGACCTGGCGGCGGCCGAGGAGTTGTCGCTTGATCTCAGGCTCAAGCTTTCGAAACCGGCTTCGGCGCTGAGCGAGGTGCACGGCTCGCCGGAGCAGTCGTTCTGGTTCATCGTCATCTTCGACGACGAGGATGCGGAGTGCGGTGCGGTGAATGCCGGAATGCTGTCTTAGACGGCCAGCGCAATGACGCCGGCCCCGATCAACGCGGCGCCGGCGATGCGCCAGCCGCGTTCACTCTCGCCCAGCAGCTGACCGCCGAGCAACGCGGCGAACAGCATGGACACCTCACGCGCCGGCGCTACGCGTGACAGCGGCGCCTCGCGCATGGCCAGCAGCACCAGGATGTAGGCCAACGGCCCCAGGCCCGCGACAGCCAGCACACCCTTCCAGCTGCGACGCAGCTCCGGCCAGAAGCTCTGCGGCTGGCGCAGCAGCGTCGGCAGCTGCAGCGGCACGCGCAGCACATTGCCGAAGTAGTCCAGCATCAGCGGCGACACGGCCAGCACCTTGACCGCATAGCCGTCCAGCACCGTGTAGCCGGCGATCAGCGTGCCGGTGGCCGCGCCCCAGTAGACGCCGCGACGGCGCCGTATCTGCGCGGTGGCTTCATGGTCGACGACGCCGCGGCCGATGAGGCGCGGGCCCATGGTGATCAGCAGGATGCCGCCGACGACGCCGGCCAGGCCCAGCACGCCGTAGRCGCCCAGGTGTTCGCCCAGCAGCACGACGGCCGCGAGCGCCGACAAAAAAGGCCCGCTGCCACGGGCTACCGGGTAGACGACGGTCAGGTCGCTGGCCCGATAGCCCGCGATCAGGCAGTTGAAATAGCCGAGGTGGACGACGGCGCTGGCGGCGACGAAGCCCCAGGCCAGCAGCGACCAGCGCGGCAACTCGTCCAGACCCACCCACAGCACGGCGGGCAGCCACAGCACGCAGACGCCCAAAGCGCAGCTGAAGACGAAATGCGTGCCGCCGCCCCACTTCTTGGCGGCGAGGTTCCAGACGGCGTGGAGGAGGGCGGCGACGAGAACGAGCGCTAAGGCGTGTGCCGGCATCAGTACATCAGCCTGTCCGGCCGGATGTCGCGCAGGATGGTCGTTGCGATCTCTTCGATGGACTTGTGCGTGGACGACAGCCAGGCGATGCCGTCGCGCTTCATCATGGCTTCGGCCTCGTTGACCTCGTAGCGGCAGTTCAGCACGTCGGCGTATTTGCTGCCGGGGCGGCGCTCGTTGCGGATGGACGAGAGGCGCTCGGGGTCGATGGTCAGGCCGAAGCATTTGCGCTTGTGCGGCAGCAACGGTGCGGGCAGCTTGCGGCGCTCGAAGTCTTCGGGGATCAGCGGGTAGTTGGCGGCCTTGATGCCGTGCTGCATGGCCAGGTACAGCGAGGTCGGCGTCTTGCCGGAGCGCGACACGCCGACCAGGATGACGTCGGCGACGTCGAGGTTGCGCGCCGACTGGCCATCGTCGTGGGCCAGCGAGAAGTTGATGGCCTCGATGCGGTCGTGGTATTCCTTGCTCTCGGCCACGTCGGAGAAACGGCCCACTCGGTGGTTGCTCTTGATGCCGAACTCGTCTTCCAGCGGTTCGATGAAGGTGCCGAACATGTCCATCACGCGGCCCTGGCAATGCTCGCGGACGATCTTGAGCACGTCGCGGTCCACCAGGGTGGCAAAGACGATGGGCCGCTGGGCCTCACGCACGGCGACTTCGTTGATCTCGGCCACGACGGCGTGAGCCTTTTCGGCCGAATCGACGAAGGGCCGGCGCACGTGGCGGGCCTTGATGGAGAACTGGGCGAGGATGGAATTGCCGAAGGTCTCGGCGGTGATGCCGGTGCCGTCAGAGACGAAATAAACGGTTCTGGCGGTCATGGTTACTGCTCGCGAAGTTCAGGGCGAGGCCATGATAGCCAGCAGGTCATGCCTCGCCGCGAGGCTCGCCCTTGAGCCTGGCGATCAGCTCGCGCATGACGGCCTGTTCCTGAGGCGGCAGCAAGCCGGCGCGCAGCAGGGACTCGCGCTCGAGTTCGCGCAGCCGCCACTCCAGCTCTCCAACGACCGTCATCAGCTCCACCTGCAGCGATGCATCGCGCTGCTCGGCAAGCTCGGCAACGAGGGCGTCAGGGTCGTGCACGTCGAGGCCGGTGCTGGAAAACGCCGTCTGGATGCGCAGCAGGCGCTGCAGTCCGGCCTTGAGCACCGCGTGTAACGCCGGTCTTGCCGCTGCAATGCGCTCCTCGATCCAGGGGCGTGCCTCACGGAATCGCTCCAGCGTGGCTGCAATGCCGATGACGCGTGGAATCGCGGACTCCAGCGGCATGGGGTCGGCCACCGGGTCGGCCGGGGGCAGATCGCTCTGGGCCGCGGCGGCGATGGCTTCGGTCAGCTCCCGGTCGAACTCGCCGGGAATGAGCTTGGTCGCGACGCTGGCACGCGTCATCGGCGTCATGCTGGTCTCGATGAGGGCCATCAGCCACTCAGCCGCGGCGAGGATCTGGCCGTTCAGCGGCAGCGCGGCACCCTGCACACCGCGTGGGTAACCGAAGCCGTCGAGCCGCTCATGGTGATGTAACACGGCGCTGGCCACTTCCTTGCCCGCGCCGGGCATGTTGCGCAGCACGCGTTCGCCGACGACGGGGTGGGAGGCGACGTGACGCCACTCCTGCGGCCCGAGCGGCGTGCCGGGGCGCATGAACCGCGGGTCGATGTAGAGCTCGCCTACGTCGTGCAGCAAGCCGGCCAGTGCCAGCATGCGATGCCGCTCGGTTTCGCCCGGCAGCATGCGCCGCGCCAGCGCCAGCGCCAGCATCGCCACGCCGGCAGTGTGCTTGAGGCGGTCGCCCTGGTGCTCGGCGTAGACCGTCAGCAGCGACTGCACGGGCACGCTGAGCTTGAGCGTGGCCAGTGTCGTCGGGGCGCTGGGGTAGAGGTCATGGGCACAGATCGTCTTGAGCAGCGGGTGTTGCTCGAACAGGGCCTCGCCGAGCGGCCCGAAGCTCTCCGGCATGACACCCTGGGTTACCTGGATGCAATCTTCCAGCGGCTTCTGCAGCTTGTGCATCAGCAACCGGTCGCGCACCTTGTCGTTGATCTGGGCGCCCTTGGCGAGCAGCTTGATGCCGTTCTGGCTGACGATGTCCTCGCTGGCCTCGACAGGCCGCGACTCGGACGTGCGGATCACATGGTCCAGGTAGTGCGGGTTGACTTCGGGAGCCGATTTGGTGGCCACGCGGGCATTTTGCCCAGGCCGGGTGCCCGGCGGCTTGATGTGAATCAGTCGATTGACAACGTTTTCACGGCACCCCCAAAGAGGGGGCATGGCGGCGTGGCCGGACTTATTGCACGGGCTTTCGCCGTACCCGGGTGAAACCCGAGGCCTAGAATCCGCCGCAATTCCTCGCGATCAGCCCATGCGCGCCTCCCTCCTCCTAAAAGAATCCAGAAATGGACGGAGTTGCGCTTGCCTTGAGCACCTTGGCTCGGCACCGGGCGCGGACGACGCGACGACACCGGTTTTTCAACCTCCCGGAGTTTCCCCATGTCCACCCTGTTCGAGGCGACCGCCCTGGTCGTACCGTTTGAGAACCTGAGGATGACCGACGTCGAGTCTGTTGGCGGCAAGAACGCCAGCCTCGGCGAAATGATCTCGCAGCTCGCCGCCAGCGGCGTGCGCGTCCCCGGAGGCTTCGCCACCACGGCGCATGCCTTCCGGCAGTTCCTCAAGCACGAGGGGTTGGACGCGCGCATCGCGGCGCGCCTCTCCACGCTCAACACCGACGACGTCCGCGCGTTGGCCGAGGCTGGCGCCGAGATCCGCGGCTGGATCGAGAACCAGCCCTTCCCGGCCGATCTGGAAGCCGGCGTGCGCGCGTCCTTCGCGCAGCTGACCGCCGACAACCCCGGCGTGAGCTTCGCCGTGCGTTCGTCCGCCACGGCGGAAGACCTGCCCGATGCCTCCTTCGCCGGCCAGCAGGAAACCTTCCTGAACGTCGTCGGCATCGACGAGGTGCTGCACAAGATGCGCGAGGTGTTCGCGTCGCTCTACAACGACCGCGCCATCAGCTACCGCGTGCACAAGGGCTTTGCCCACAACGACGTGGCCCTGTCGGCCGGCGTGCAGCGCATGGTGCGCAGCGACCTCGGCTCGGCCGGCGTCATGTTCACCATCGATACCGAGAGCGGCTTCCAGGAAGTGGTCTTCATCACGTCCAGCTACGGTCTGGGCGAAACCGTGGTGCAGGGCGCCGTGAATCCGGACGAGTTCTACGTACACAAGCCGGCGCTGAAGGCCGGCAAGCTGGCCATCATCCGCCGCAACCTGGGCTCCAAGCTGCTGCGCATGGAGTTCGCGTCGCCCGAAGAGAAGGCCGCCAGCGGCAAGCTGGTGAAGACCATCGACACCGCCGTCGAGTCCCGCAACCGCTATTCGCTCAACGACGCCGAAGTCACCGAACTGGCCCAGTACGCGCTGATCATCGAGCAGCACTATGGCCGCGCGATGGACATCGAGTGGGGCCGCGACGGCGTGGACGGCAAGATCTACATCCTGCAGGCCCGCCCGGAGACGGTGAAGAGCCAGCAGGCCGGCCAGGTCGAGCTCGCCTACAAGCTCAAGGCGCACAGCGCCGTGCTGGCCGAGGGCCGCGCCATCGGTCAGAAGATCGGCACCGGGCCCGTGCGGCTGGTGGAGAGCGTGGCCGAGATGGACCGCGTGCAGCCGGGCGACGTGCTCGTCACCGACATGACAGACCCCAACTGGGAGCCCGTCATGAAGCGCGCCAGCGCCATCGTCACCAACCGTGGCGGCCGCACCTGCCACGCGGCCATCATTGCGCGTGAACTGGGCATCCCGGCCGTGGTCGGCTGCGGCGACGCGACGGACAAGTTGAAGGACGGCCAGCTCGTCACGGTCGCCTGCTCCGAGGGCGACACGGGCTATATCTACGACGGCCTGCTCGAGACCGAGATCAGCGAGGTGCACCGCGGCGAGCTGCCGTACTGCCCCATCAAGATCATGATGAACGTCGGCAACCCGCAGCTGGCCTTCAACTTCGCGCAGATGCCTTCGAGCGGCGTGGGCCTGGCCCGGCTCGAGTTCATCATCAACAACAACATCGGCGTCCACCCCAAGGCCATCCTGGACTATCCGAACATCGACGCCGACCTGAAGAAGGCCGTCGAGTCGGTGGCGCGCGGCCATGCCTCGCCGCGCGCCTTCTACGTCGACAAGCTGGCCGAAGGCATCGCGACGATTGCCGCCGCCTTCTTCCCGCGCCCTGTCATCGTCCGCCTGTCGGACTTCAAGAGCAATGAGTACCGCAAGCTCATCGGCGGCAGCCGCTACGAGCCGGACGAAGAGAACCCCATGCTGGGCTTCCGCGGCGCGTCGCGCTACATCAGCGGCGACTTCCAGGACGCCTTCGCGATGGAGTGCGAGGCCTTGAAGCGCGTGCGCAAGGAGATGGGCCTGAACAACATCGAGATCATGGTGCCCTTCGTGCGTACCGTGAAGCAGGCCGAAAAGGTCGTCTCCATGCTGGCCGACCGGGGCCTCAAGCGCGGTGTCGACGGCCTGCGCATCATCATGATGTGCGAGGTGCCGAGCAATGCCATCCTGGCCGAGCAGTTCCTGGAGCACTTCGACGGCATGTCCATCGGCTCCAACGACCTGACGCAGCTGACACTGGGCCTGGACCGCGACTCGGGCCTGGAGCAACTGGCCGGCGACTTCGACGAACGCGACCCGGCCGTCAAGGCCATGATCTCGCGCGCCATCCGCGCCTGCCGCGCCACCGGAAAATACATCGGCATCTGCGGCCAGGGCCCCAGCGACCATCCTGACTTCGCCGACTGGCTGGCCGAGGAAGGCATCGTGTCCATCTCGCTGAACCCCGACACCGTCATCGAGACCTGGCAGCGTCTGGCCGCCAAGTAAGTCTTCGCGATTGAGCGACTGAAGATCGGCCCGGGTTCTCCGCAAGGGAACCCGGGCTTTTTGTTGCCATCATCGCGACCGTGTCCGCCAGCCCTCTGCACCGCCGCTATTTCCTGTTCGCACTGAGCTTCATCGCGTTGGTGGTGGGCCTGGGCCTGGCCGAGCAGCGTGGCCTGCCCAAGGCCTGGATCGGCTACACCTTCCTCGGCACGACGGTGCTGGTCTACGCCGTCATCGGCATCCTCTGCCGCACGACCGACCCGGCCGAATACTTCGTCGCCGGCCGCCGCGTGCCGCCGCTGTACAACGGCATGGCCGCCGGCGCCGACTGGATGAGTGCGGCCACCTTCATCGGCCTGGTCGGCACGCTCTATGCCAGCGGCTATGCGGGCCTGGCCTATGTGCTGGGCTGGACCGGCGGATTCGTCCTCGTGGCGCTGTGCATCGCGCCCTATCTGCGCCGTTTCGGCCAGTTCACGCTGGCCGACTTCCTCGCCGAGCGCTTCGACAGCCGTGCGCTGCGCCTGGTCGGTGCGGCGGCCGCCATCCTGGTGTCCTTCGTCTATCTGGTCGCGCAGATCTACGGCGTGGGCCTCATCACGACGCGGCTGACGGGCCTGGGCTTCGAGGTGGGCGTTTTCGTCGGCCTGGGCGGCGTGCTGGTCTGCTCCTTCCTGGGCGGCATGCGTGCCGTCACCTGGACCCAGGTGGCGCAGTACCTCATCATGATCCTGGCCTATCTGGTGCCGGTCATCTGGCTCAGCGTCAAGCAGACCGGCTGGCCGCTGCCGCAGCTCGTCTATGGCCAGCAGCTGCACCAGCTCGCCGAGCGCGAGCGCGAGCAGATCCGCGACCCGGCCGAGCTGCAGGTGCGCGCCATCCACCAGCAGCGCGCCGATGCGGCCGAGGCGAAGCTGGCCGATGTGCCCAAGGCCTTGGCCGACGAGCAGGCGAGGGCGGCCGCCCAGGTGGCAGCGCTGAAGTCCGAGGGTGCGCCGCTGGCGCGCATCCAGGCCGCCGAGAAGCAGCGCGCCGCGCTGCCGCGCACACCGCCCGAGGCCGAGGAGCGCTGGCGGCGCGAGCAGGTGGGCGAGGCCCAGCTGGCCCAGCCGCTGTCCGGCCTCGTTCCGCATATGCAACCCTTTGCCGGCAACCCGGATGGCAGCCCGCCCGAGCGCGAGCAGGCCAGCGCGGCGCGCCGCAACTTCATCGCGCTGGCGCTGTGCCTGATGGTGGGCACGGCCGGCTTGCCGCATCTGCTGACGCGCTACTACACGACGACGACGGTCAAGACGGCGAGAGAGTCGGTGGCCTGGTCGCTGGTCTTCATCTGCCTGCTCTATCTGACGGCGCCGGCGCTGGCCGTGATGGTGAAGACGGAGGTGTTCAACAGCCTGGTCGGCACGTCCTTCGACCAGTTGCCGGCCTGGATACGCCAATGGCAGCGCGTCGACCCGGCGCTGCTGTCGGCCGTTGACCTGAACGGCGACGGCCGCCTGCAGCTGGGTGAGCTGCGCCTGCACCCCGACCTCGTCATGCTGGTCATGCCCGAGCTGGGCGGCCTTCCCTATGTCATCTCCGGCATGGTGGCGGCGGGCGGGCTGGCGGCGGCGCTGTCGACCGCCGACGGCCTGCTGTTGGCCATTTCCAGCGCCTTGTCCCACGACCTCTACTACAAGGCCATCAACCCCGAGGCCTCGCGCACGCGTCGCGTCACGCTGTCCAAGGCCCTGCTGCTGGCGGCGGCGCTGGGAGCCGCGGCGGTGGCGTCCAGCCGGCCTGCCGACATCCTGGCCGTCGTCACCGCGGCCTTCTCCATCGCGGGCTCGACCTTCTTCCCGGCCCTGGTCGCCGGTGTCTTCTGGCGCCGGGCCAATCGCAGCGGCGCCCTGGCCGGCATGCTGACCGGGCTGGCGGTGTGCCTGCTCTACCTCGTCATCGCCCACCCGGGCGGTCGCGCGCTGGTGGGGCTGCCCGGGCCGGTGACGCTGTGGTGGGGCATCCAGCCGGTGTCGGCCGGCCTGTTCGGCGTGCCGGCGGGCGCACTGGCGCTGGTCATCGTCAGCCTGATGACCGCGGCGCCCAGCCAGCGCGACCGTGATTTCGTCGACAAGCTGCGCAGCCGCCCGGTGGCCTGATCGAGTCGCCGATTTGGCCGTTTGCGCCTTCCAGGCTAGAATCCTTGGTTCCCCCTTGCCGCACCGCGTGTAGACGCCGTGATGCGGCTTCCACAGACCGGCAGTCACTTTCGACAACGCCGGGCTGGAATCCACAAGGAGTAAATATGCGTCACTACGAAATCGTTCTGCTGATCCATCCGGATCAAAGCGAACAAGTTCCGGCCATGCTGGAGCGCTACAAGGGCCTGATCACCACCGGTGGTGGTGTCGTGCACCGAGTCGAGGACTGGGGCCGTCGCCAGATGGCTTACCTGATCCAGAAGCTCGCCAAGGCCCATTACCTGTGCCTGAACATCGAGTGCAGCAAGGAAGTCCTGGCTGAGCTCGAGACGGGCTTCCGCTTCAACGACGCCGTGCTGCGCCACCTCACCGTGGTTCAGGACAAGGCCATCACGACCCCCTCGGTCATGATGAAGGCCGTCGAGCGCGAAGAAGCCCGCAAGGCTCCGCAGCAGGAAGCGGCCTGAGCACTGCTCATCGCTAAAGAACCAGGTTTTTCGAGCAGCGTGCCGACTGAGTGAACCAGCTTCACCTGCAGGCACAGATCCAGCAACTCGGTCTGATCCGTTACACCCCCGCCGGGCTGATGGCCCTGGACGCAAGCCTCAAGGCTGAGTCCGAAGTCATCGAAGCCGGCAAGCCGCGCAAGATCTCCCTGGAGATCAAGGCGGTTGCGGTGGGCGAGGTGGCCAAGCAGTTGCAGGCGCTGGGAGTCGGTGGCATCGCGGTCTTCCGCGGTTTCCTGACCCACCAGCGCAACGGCCGGGGCTTCATCGCCCACGTCACCGTGATCGAACCCGCTGCTTCCTAGAACCCGGAATTGATTGATCCGGATAGATTTAACAGAGGTCCTCTATGCCCCCGCCACGTGGTAAAGGTCGCTTCTCCAAAGACAAGAAGCCCAAGCGCAACCAACAATCGTTGCTGTTCCGTCGCAAGCGTTTCTGCCGCTTCACCGTCGCCGGTGTCGAGCAGATCGACTACAAGGACATCGACACGCTGCGCGATTTCATCTCCGAAAACGGCAAGATCACGCCCGCTCGCCTGACTGGCACGCGCGCCTTCTTCCAGCGTCAGCTGACGGTGTCCATCAAGCGCGCGCGCTTCCTGGCCCTGCTGCCGTACAGCGACCAGCACAAGGTCTAAGGAGCTGACGACATGCAAGTGATCCTGCTCGAAAAAGTGGCCAACCTCGGCAACCTCGGCGACGTCGTCAAGGTCAAGGACGGTTATGCCCGCAACTTCCTGATCCCGACCAAGGCCGCCCGTCGTGCGACCGAAGCCGCGATCAAGGAATTCGAAGCCAAGCGCGCCGAACTCGAAAAGATCGCCGCCGCCAAGCTGGCCGAAGCCCAGAAGCTGGGTGAAGCCATCGCCGGCAAGACCGTCCGCATCGCCCAGAAGGCCGGTGTTGATGGCCGTCTGTTCGGCTCGGTGACCAACGCCGACGTCGCAGAAGCCCTGACCAAGGCCGGCACCGCCGTCGCCAAGGCCCAGGTGCGCCTGCCCAACGGTCCGCTGAAGACCGTCGGCGAGTTCCCGGTGAGCGTTGCTGCCCACACCGACGTGGTCGTCGAGATCACCGTCCAGGTGGTTGCTGAAGCCGAGTAAATCTCGCTTCCCCTGATGGCGCGGTGACACTTGGTCGCCGCATCATCGAACGAAGGCCGATACCCTCAGGGTTTCGGCCTTCGGTTTTTTTGGGGCCTGAGTTTTCCCGCTCGACCCACCGGTCACACCCAGCTCGTCCACAGGTTTGTCCACAGGCATGTCAGCCATCTTTCCCGCTTCCTCCTCCGCCGCGCCGCATGACGACGAAGTCGCGCGGTTGCGCGTGCCTCCGCACTCGGTCGAGGCCGAGCAGAGCGTGCTTGGCGGCCTGCTGATCGACAACTCGGCCTGGGACAAGGCGGCCGACCTGCTGACCGAGAGCGACTTCTATCGCTTCGAGCACAAGCATGTCTACGCGGCCATCGGCAAGCTCATCAATGCGGGCAAGCCGGCCGACGTCGTCACGGTCTTCGACGAGCTGACTTCGGTCGGCCGCGCCGAGGAATGCGGTGGCCTGGCCTATCTGAACGCGCTGGCCCAGAGCGTGCCGAGCGCCGCCAACCTGCGCCGTTACGCCGAGATCGTTCGCGAGCGCGCCATCCTGCGCAAGCTGGTCACCACCAGCGACGAGATCGCCACCGCCGCGATGAACCCGCAGGGTCGTGCCGTCACGCAGATCCTCGACGAGGCCGAAGGCAAGATCTTCAAGATCGGTGAAGAAGGCTCGCGCAGCAAGCAGGGCTTCCAGAGCATGGACCAGCTCGTCGTGCAGCTGATCGACCGCGTCAACGAACTGGCCGAGAGCGGTGCCCAGGATGTGACCGGCGTGCGCACCGGCTTCTACGACCTGGACCGCCAGACCGCCGGCCTGCAGGGCGGTGACCTCATCGTGCTGGCCGCGCGCCCGTCCATGGGCAAGACCGCCTTCGCGGTCAACATCGCCGAGAACGTGGCCATCAACGAAGGCCTGCCCGTCGTCATCTATTCGATGGAAATGGGCGCCGCCCAGCTGGCGCTGCGGATGGTGGGCTCCATCGGCCGCATCGACCAGAGCCATCTGCGCACCGGCCAGCTGAAGGACGACGAGTGGGGCCGCCTGTCCGAAGCCGTCGACAAGCTCGGCAAGGCCAGCATCTTCATCGACGAGAGCCCGGGGCTGTCGCCCAGCGAGGTGCGTGCCCGCGCCCGCCGCCAGGCGCGCATCTGCGGCCAGCTGGGGCTCATCGTCATCGACTACCTGCAGCTGATGTCCGGCAACGGTGGTGGCAGCGAGGAAAACCGCGCCACCGTGCTCGGCGAAATCTCCCGCGGCCTGAAAGCCCTGGCCAAGGAGCTGCGCTGCCCCGTCATCGCGCTGTCGCAGCTGAACCGCTCGGTGGAGCAGCGCCCCGACAAGCGGCCCATGATGTCCGACCTGCGTGAGTCCGGCGCCATCGAGCAGGATGCCGACATCATCATGTTCATCTATCGCGACGAGTACTACACCAAGGACGAGTGCAAGGAACCGGGCGTGGCGGAGATCATCATCGCCAAGCAGCGTAACGGCCCGGTGGGCACCGTGAAGCTGATGTTCCAGCGCATGCACACCAAGTTCGAGAACCTCGCGCCTGGCTATGTCGGCGTGGAGCGCGACGAGTACTAGAACCTCGACGGACACCAGTTGGAGAGGCCACTGACGCGCAGCGCGCATCAGTGGCCTTGTGACGTCGGCTCAGGGAAAGTTGGTCACCGTGGGCGTGAAGGCCGCGTTGCACGCGGTCTGGCCGCCCGTGTTGTTGATCGGGTTGATGATCCCGCCATTCGACCCCAGGCAGACCGAGATGATGCTGTGGAAGCGCACGTTCGAGTTGACCGGCGCCTCGACCGCACGGTCCAGGAAGATGTTCGGGTTGGTGAACACGCTGTAGATACCCAGCCCCCAGGCCTCGTGGCTGGTGACGCTGTCGGCGACCTTGTAGGAGGCATAGCCCCGGCCGCTGGCACTGTTCCATGAGGCCTGGTTCGGCGGGTCATACGGAATCTCCGACTGGTAGAAGTACACCCGGCCGCCGTTGCCGTTCCACATCACCTGATGGTTCTGGAAGTGCTCGACGAACAAGCCGTAGATCGTCACGTTATTGCCGTTCACCCAGAGGCCATAGGCCGACGGGTTGGTCGTCCAGCCGACGCCCGCGCCATGGTCGGCGCGCCAGAGCCAGGTGTGGTCGACGATGGTGTTGTGGGCGTTGATGCTCAGGCCGAATGCCGCGCGTCCCGCCGCGGCGCCGCCCACGCGGAAGAACACGTCGTGCAGCACGGTCGGGTTGGCCGCATGGTTGGCACTGGCCCCGTTCGGGCCGACTTCCAGCAGCACGCCGGACTCCGTGGCGCCCGCGTCGAAGAAGAGGCCGGAGATGGTCAGGCCATCGACATCCGCCGTCTTCATCAGCGGCTGGCCGTTGTCCGAGCGCAGCGTCGGGAAGCCGATGCCCAGCAGAACGGTGTTGGGGCTGTTCACCTGCAGGGTCTGCGTCAGCACGTAGATGCCGGGTGTGAACAGGATGTGCCGTCCGGCGGCCAACTGCGCATTGATGGTGGCCGCGCTGTCCGTCGGCCGAGCGATGAAGAACTGGCCGATGGGAATGGTGCTGCCCGGCGTGGTGGCCCCGTTGGACCAGCTGATGCCCGAGCTGTTGGTGCGCAGGGAAGGCAGCCGCACCGCATAGCCGCCGTTGGTGTCGATGAAGAGGTAGGGCTTCTCGCGTACCACCGGGGTTTCGGTCACCTTGGTATAGCGCTGGCCCTGCGTCGGGAAATTGCCGGCGGGCGCGCTGGGAACGCCCACGAAGACCATGTTCCAGCCGGAACCGGTCCAGCTTCCCCATTGGCTGTTGCGCGAGATCCATTGCTGCTGCGAAGCGGAGTTCACCTGCCCGTCCACCAGCACCTCCGAGAACCAGCCACCGCTGGACCAGCCGTTGTTCTGGTTCAGCTTGATGTTGCCGCGCACATGCATGCGCCGGAACGGGATGGCCTGGGAGACCGCCCACTGCAAGGTGTTGTTGCCGATGCCCAGACTGGGCGTGACGGAGAAGTTTTCGGCGCCGCGCCAGAAGTTCTGGGTGGCGTTGTCACCGCCCAGGAAGGCATCGGATCTAAGGTCGCCGTTGACATGCACCTGATCCGGGTGGCTGCCAAGACCCAGCACCTGCGTGTAGAAACCGACCGGAATGCGCAGGTTGTTGTAGGTGCCGGGCGTCAACAGGATGGCGTCACGACGGTCGCCGAAGTGGTTGCCCTGCTGCGCGCTGTAGATGTCGTTGATGAGGCCCTGCAGGTTGGGCGTGGTGGGACTGACGATGCGAACGTTCGGCCCCAGATCGGGCGCCGGGCCAGGGCCTGTCGGTGGGTTGGCGATGATGAACTGTTCCCACGCACCAACCGCTGAGCGATTCGCGACCAGGGCGCCGCCAATGTTCAGGTCGGCACTGACATACAGGTTGTTCGCCGCGGAGCGCAGTGCGACCGTGCCGTTGGCCTGAGGCACCAGGGTGAATTGCTCCCAGCCACCGATGCTCGCCCGGTTCGCGATCAGCTTGGCGGCATTGGGAGCGGCCAGGCCGATGTCTGCGGCGACGAGATTGCCGCTCACCGTCGCCTTGAGGGAGATCGTGCCGTTGGTGTTGTTGATGATCTCGAACTGCTCCCATGCACTCGCGGTCGGCGCCGTCGCGGTAAGGAAGGAAGTCCCCGTTGCGGTCGCGCTCACGAAGTTGTTGTTGGCGACGGCCTGCAGGGTCGCCGCTTCTGCGATGGTGAAGGCGCTGAGCAGCGCAGCGAGCGCGCCACCCTGCAGGAATCGTCGAAGGGCGGGGTGCCTCATCCACTTCATGTTTGTCTCCTGTAGTTTGGGTTCGTCATCGGCACCGACGCACAAAATGGAACCGGTTCCAATGCGGGCCTGAGTTGAGCATTTCCGGTCCAGTTCTGGTTTAAGGGTTAGCCCGCTGCAGGCCTTTTCGGCCCGATCCTCGAAGCGCTCGGCCACGCGGCCGAGCGCGGGGCGGCCCGGCGCCAGCACGGCATTGCGCCTCGCTGAGGAGATCGTCAAGCGCCGGAAGAGCTCCGACGCTGCGCTATTTCTCCGCCAGATTGGCCACCAGCAGGATGAGCTCGGCCACGTCGAAGGGCTTGGCCAGATGGGCCTGGAAGCCGGCCATCAGCGAGCGCTTGCGGTCCTCGGCCCGGGCGAAGGCCGTGAGTGCCAGGGCGGGGATGCGGGAGTCGCGGGCCTCGGTGGCCCGCAGCGCGCGGATCATCTGGTAGCCGTCCACGGCGGGCATGCCGACATCGCTGACGATGACGGTCGGCCGTGACAGCTGGACGGCCTCGAGCAGCTCCTGCGCCGAGGCGAAGGCCACCACACGGGCGCCCTGATCCTCCAGGATGCGGCACAGCAGGCCGCGCGCATCGGCTTCGTCGTCCAGCACGAAGACGTGAACGCCGTCCAGCTTGGGCAGGGCGAGGTTCTCGCTGGCGCGGGCGTCGGCAGACGCGGCGTCGTGAACGCGCTCCTCGGCCGTCTGCAGGAGGGACAGCGGTAGCCTGGCCAGGAAGCTCGCCCCCTGGCCTTCGCCGGCGCTCTCGGCCCGGATGCTGCCGCCGTGCAGCTCGATGAGCTGCTTGCAGATGGCCAGCCCCAGGCCCAGGCCGCCGTGAGCCCTGGTGGTGGAACCGTCCTGCTGTGTGAAGCGGTCGAACACCTGCGGCAGGAAGGAGGCCGGGATGCCTGCACCGGTGTCGCTGACGCTGAACTCGACATGGGAATCGATGCGCTGCAACAGCACCTGCACGCGGCCACCCGCGGGGGTGAACTTGATCGCGTTGTTCAGCAGGTTCCACACCACCTGCTGCAGCCGCCCGCTGTCGCCATTGACCATGGCCGGGCCGGCGTCCAGCAGCGATTGCAACTCCACGCCCTTTGCCGCAGCCGCGGGCGCGACGGATTCGACGGCCGCCTGGATGACGTCGGCCATGCCCAGCTGCCGCAGGTCCAGCCGCAGCTTGCCGGTCATGATGCGATTGAGGTCCAGCAGGTCGTCGATGAGCTGCACCTGGGCGCGCGCGTTGCGGTCGATGACCTCGATGGCGCGCTGCAGATTGATGCGCGCGTCGCCCGGCCTGGCCCGCAGCAGCACCTGCGTCCAGCCGAGGATGGCCGTCAGCGGCGTGCGCAGCTCGTGTGACAGCGTGGCGAGGAACTCGTCCTTGATGCGCGTGGCGCGTTGGGCGGCAATGCGTGCATTGCGCTCGGCGCCCAGGATCTCCTCGTGCTCGCGGTTGGCCAACTCCATGGCCTCGATGCGCATGCTGGCCGTCAGGTCGCGCGTCAGCTTGGCATAGCCGATCAGCTGACCGCCCTCGTCGCGCAGCGCCGTGATGGTCACCTGGGCCCAGAAGCTCGTGCCGTCCTGGCGCAGCCGCCAGCCCGTGTCCACGAAACGGCCGGTCTCCTGGGCCTGCTGCAGCTCGTATTCCGGCCAGCCGCTTTCGCGCACCTCGGCCGGGTAGAAGGTGGAGAAATGCTTGCCCAGGATGGCGTCGGCCGCATAGCCCTTGATGCGCTGCGCGCCCTCGTTCCAGGAGGCCACGCGGCCGTTCACGTCGAGCATGAAGATGGCGTAGTCGGCCACGCCTTCGACCAGCAGCCGGAAGCGCTCCTCGCTGCGCTTGAGCGCCTCCTCTTGGTGGCGCCTTTGCGTCAGGTCGCGCGTGACCTTGGCGAAACCCACCAGCCGGCCCGAGGGGTCTCGCATCGCCGTGATGACGACATTGGCCCAGAACAGCGAACCGTCCTTGCGCACGCGCCAGCCCTCATCCTCGAAGGCGCCGTCGCGCGTCGCCATCTCCAGCTCACGCTCGGGCAGTTGCCGGGCCAGCGCCTCCGGCGGGTAGAAGCGCGAGAAATGGCTGCCGATGATCTCGTCCGCCCGGTAGCCCTTGAAGCGCTCGGCGCCGGCATTCCAGGTCAGCACATGGCCTTGCGGGTCCAGCATGAAGATCGCGTAGTCGCGCACGCTGTCCACCAGCAGGCGAAAGCGCTCCTCGCTGCGCAGCAGGCCCTCGTCATCTGCTTTCAAGTTTTTCTTTCGCTGTGGCGGTCGACCCGGGAGCACGCAGTTCGGTTGATGAGGGCGGCAAGAGAGCCGGACCTGGGCCGAGAGCCAAAGAGAAGGCCCGACGCGTTGGCTTCGGGCCTTCAGTCGTTGGCCCTTGGAGCGGCCTGTTGAGGCTACAGCTCTGGCTTTCGACGATTCAAATCTAGCCGCCCGAGCGGGGGACGGCCATCTCATCAATGCCGCGTGCGCGTGTAGGCCTTGCCCTACGTGTCGGTCCGCGATGAGGGCTGCAGGCTGTTGCGCCGCGCCAGCGCCGGGAAGAGCTTGAACCACAGCGCGACGACGGCCAGCGTGCCCACGCCGCCCAGCAACACCGAGCCCACCGGGCCGAGCAGGGCGGCTGTGGCGCCCGACTCGAACTCGCCGAGCTGGTTGCTCGCGCCGATGAAGACCGAGTTCACGGCGCCGACGCGGCCGCGCATGTCGTCGGGCGTCTCGAGCTGCACGAGGGACTGCCGGATGACCACGCTGAACATGTCGGCCGCACCGCTGACGGCCAGCACGGCGAAGGCGACCCCGAAGGAGGTCGTCAACGCAAAGGCGATCATCGTCAGGCCGAACACGGCCACGGCGCCCAGCAGCCAGTGGCCGGCACGGCGGGCTATTGGGTGGCGTGCCAACCAGACGCCGACGACGACGGCGCCCAGCGCCGGCGCCGCGCGCAGCAGGCCCAGGCCCTCGGGCCCGGTGTGCAGGATGTCTCTGGCAAAGATGGGCAGCAGGGCCGTGGCCCCGCCGAGCAGCACGGCGAAGAGGTCCAGCGAGATCGCGCCGAGCACGACGGGGCGCTGCCAGATGAAGCGGATGCCAGCCGTCAGCTGCGCCAGGTCGGGCGCGGCACGGCGTGGCTGGGCGGCGCGATGGCGGATGGTCAGCACGTTGGCGATGGCCGTCGCGAGCAGCAGCAGCGACACGCCGTAGACCACCGCAGCGCCCCAGTGCGCCGCCTCGCCCTCATGGCCGAGCCACGACGCGACCGATGGCCCCAGCGCATAGAGGGCACCGCCGAGTGCCGGCCCCGCGATGATG
This sequence comes from Roseateles sp. P2_H4, assembly GCF_056403315.1. Taxonomy (NCBI): domain Bacteria; kingdom Pseudomonadati; phylum Pseudomonadota; class Betaproteobacteria; order Burkholderiales; family Sphaerotilaceae; genus Roseateles; species Roseateles sp. P2_H4. The sequence goes on from NZ_JBFUFR010000003.1 coordinate 86,663, forward strand.
GAAACCTGCATCGTCGAGCTGGCCGCCGCCACGGCGCGCGGCAGCAGGGCGGGCGTCACCAGCATGGGCATCAGGGCCTGCTGGGACGGCATCTGCAGCGCCCGCGCGCAGCCCAGTAGGATGGACAGCGCGAGGATCAGGTTGGGCCCGACCCAGTTGCCCGCGCTGCCCAGCGCCAGGCAGGCCGCGGCCAGGCATTGCAGACCGAGGCTGCCCGCCAGCAGCAGGCGGCGGTCGCGCTGGTCCACGAGATGGCCGGCCGGCAGCGTCAGCAACAGCGCCGGCAGGAATTGCGCGAGGCCGACCAGGCCCAGATCCCAGGCGCTGGACGTCAGGTCATACATCTGCCAGCCCAGGGCCACCATCAGCATCTGGTTGGCCGCGCCGCCGGTCACGCGGGCGCCCAGCAGGCGCAGGTAGTCGCGTTGATCACGCAGGCGTGCCGGCGTGCCGGGAATCGCTTCCGAAATATTCATCGAGCCGAGTCTAAGGAGGTCGCCGTGCTGCCGAGACCTGCCGCCGCGGCCTCGCCCAGTATCTGGGCAGAACCGGGTCAGGGCTTGCGCGGCGGCGTGCAGGCTTCGGCGATGCGGGTCCAGCGCTCGGTCAATGTGGTGGTCCAGACCACGCCACCGCCGCCGCCTTGGGCCGCTTGCAGGGCGGCCAATTGCTGGCGTGCTTCGGCGGCCTGCTGCGGCGTGCCGTTGCGGATGGTGGCCTCGATCTTCTCGAAGACCGGCGCCATCGCGGCGGCCCGCTCCTGGGCCGAAGGCAGGGCCGCGATGGCCGCGCGGGCCTTGGCGGCTTCGGCCGGCGACAGACCGCGTTCGACCATGGCGAGGGCGACCGCCGGGTCACTACCGCCGCCGCCTGGCGCGGGCGTGAAGCTCATCTGCCGCTCCCAGGTCTTGGCGTCGATCTGCTTCCAATGCTCCTGCAGACGGCCGGCCTGGCATTCGGCCTGCAGCTCGGCGCCGCCCTGTGCTGGCCACCAACGCGTCTTGCAGCGATCGGGCAGCAGGTTGGGCGGCACGGAGACGCCCGCCACGCACCAGGTCACCGGCTCGGTGCCGGCATGGGTCTGCTGATGCGGGCGGCCGCCGGCCATGCTGGTGATGATGCGATTGCCGTTGCTGCCGTCCCAGCGCTCGATGTGCTCGACCAGCGTGGGCCCGCTGCCGCTGCGCATATGGGCTTCGCCATCGATGCGGTAGTTGCCGGGTGAGGGCATGGGCATGGGGGACGCGGCGGCGCAGCTCAGGGTCAGGACGAGAAGCGAAAACGGCAGGCGCCGTGCAAGGGAAAAAGGCATGGCGCGCACTCTATGCGGAGCCTGGTCAGCCACCGTCCCAGGCGGGTATCGATCCGTTTCTGGAACTGCCGCCGAATACTGTATATATTTACAGTATGCCACCCGCTCCCACCCGCATCGCTGCCGCCCAACCCAGCCTCGTTCCCCTCGACTCCATCAAGGGCCGCGGTACGGCCACCGCCATGCCGCATCGCTTCGAGCAGCGTGAGCGCGAGCAGTACGACGACGGCTGGGGTTCGCTGGATCAGCAGGCCAGCGAGGAGCATCTGCCGGTGGCGACGCAGATCATCGAGGAGCATGCGAAGAAGATCGTCACCAGCAACCAGTCGCCCGACATCTCCTTCGACTACTCCATCAACCCGTATCGCGGCTGCGAACATGGCTGCATCTACTGCTTTGCGCGGCCCACGCACAGCTACCTGAACCTGTCACCGGGGCTGGATTTCGAGACGCGCATCGTTGCCAAGGTCAATGCGGCCGAGCGCCTGCGCGAGACGCTGGCGGGGTCGAGGTACGAGCCCCGCTCGCTGGTGCTGGGCACGGCCACCGATGCTTACCAGCCCATCGAGCGCAAGCTGGGCATCACGCGGCGCATCGTCGAGGTGCTGGCTGAAACCAGCCACCCGTTTTCCGTCGTCACCAAATCCAGCGGCATCGAGCGCGATCTGGACCTGATCGCACCGATGGCGGCGCAGGGGCTGGTGTCGGTCTATCTGTCGATCACGACGCTGGACAACGATCTCGCCCGCATCCTCGAGCCGCGTGCCGCGGCACCGGCGCGGCGGCTGCGCACCATCCAGGCCTTGGCCGAGGCGGGTGTGCCGGTGGGCGTCAGCGTGTCGCCCATCATTCCCTTCATCAACGAGCCCGAGCTGGAGCACATCCTGGAGGCTGCCCATGCGGCCGGTGCAAGCAGCGCTTTCAGCATCCCCATCCGCCTGCCCTGGGAGGTCAACCCGCTGTTCCAGGACTGGCTGCAACGCCACTTCCCGGACCGCGCCGAGCGCGTGATGGCCCGCATCCGCGAGATGCGCGGCGGCAAGGACAACGATGCCCGCTTCGGCACACGCTTCAGTGGCGAGGGCATCTGGGCCGATCTGCTGCGCGCGCGACTGCGGCGGGTGGTGGCCAAGCTGGGGCTGCGCACGGAACGAAGGCCGGTGCAGCTGTCGCTGTTCAAGCCGCCGCGCAAGCCGTCGGCGCAGGGCGATCTCTTTTAGCTGGTTGAGGACAGAGCGCCTCGCTTTGCTCGCCGGTCTGTCCCGCAAGGTCCTCAGCTTCTGCAGCCGGCCAGCAAGTCCCACTCCGGCTTGTAGACATCCGCCCGCGCGCCCACCCAGCCCATCACGGTGTGGAAGAGGTTGTCGTGCGAGGCCGGTTTATCGCGCAAGGACTGCAGGCAGCCGGGCTTGAGCGCCTTGGCCATGCCGCCGCCCTCGGGCGCCCACAGCACCATGGGCACATGGGTCTGCTCAATGGGCGCCATCGCATAGGGCATGCCGTGCAGATAGAGGCCGTTCTCGCCCAGCGACTCGCCGTGGTCGGACACATAGAGCATGCCGACATCGAAGGCCTGCTGCGTCTGCAGCCAGGCGATGGAGCGGGCCAGCAGCCGGTCGGTCGTCACCAGCGTGTTGTCGTAGGCGTTGACGACCTGCTGGCGTTCGCATTCCTGCAGTTGGTTGCGTTGGCACTCGGGCTGGAAGGGCTTGAGGTCGGCCGGCGAGCGCTTGAAATAGGCCGGCCCATGGCTGCCCATCTGGTGCATGACGAGGACGAGGCCGCGCTGGAGGCGCTCCGGGTCCAGCGCGGCGATGCGCTTGTCCAGCTCGTGCAGCAGGGCTTCGTCGAAGCACTCCTCCTCGCCCATTTCGTCCTTGTGGCACAGGCCCGCGGGCAGCGCCGCGGCACCCTGGGGCAACCTGGACGTCGGGCTGTTGGGCACGCGGTCGCACAGGCCCTTGCAGCCGCTCTGGTTGTCCAGCCAAAGCACGGCCAGGCCGGCGCGTTCCAGCACGTCCAGCAGGTTCTGCTGAGCCTTGCCGGCGTCGAAGTCGGCGCGGCCCTGGGGCGCGAACATGCAGGGCAGTGACGCGGCCGTGGCGGTGCCGCAGGACGAAACCTGGCGCAGGCTGACGAGGCTGGCGCCTTGCAGCTTGGACAGCTCGGGGTTGGTCGGCTTCGAATAGCCGTTCAGGCTGAAGTTCATCGCCCGTGCCGTTTCGCCGACGACGAAGAGCAGCAGCGGTGGCTTGGCACCCTCGGCGCGTGGCAGCAGGCGCGCATCGGCACCGATGACGACCGGCGGACCCTTGGGGCCGGACAGGCTGCGCACGCCGACGGCGCTGACCGAATAGACGGCATTCAGCGGCGTGACCATGTAGCGGATGGTCTTGTAGGTGCGCATCGTCGACGACAGCGTCGCGAACACGCTGAGCGCCAGCAGCACCATCAGTACGACGCCCAGGCCGAGCGATGCGAGATTGCCGCCCAGTCGCTTGGCGAACGCCTGGCGCGGCGCTTGCGGCCGGCGCAGCAGCCACCAGGCGGGCAGGGCGCCGAGCAGCAGCAGGCTGGCCAACAACTTCCAGCTCAGCAGGTCGCGCGTTTCGCGTGCATCGGTCTGCACCATGTTCACGACCATGGTGGGATCGAAGACGATGCCGTAGCTGCCGATGAAATAGGCCAGCGCGCCGCTGGCGAGCAGCAGCACGACGACGACGCCCTTGATGAGGCGCGGCCAGGCCAGCAGGCTGAGCACGGCGCCCGTCGCGGCCGTCACCATGCCGGCGAAGGCGACGGTGAAGGCTATGCCGACACCGGGCAGGGTCTGGAGCTGCTTCCACAGTGGCCAGTTGGCGAGCAGGCCCATCCACAGGGCGGCCAGCCAGGCCTGGGTCAGCGGGCGTGAGGTGTCGGGCTGGAACCAGGCCAGCAGGCGCTTGAGCAGGGGCATTGAAAGGAGCTTAGGGGCGGCGCGCGCATTCTCGCGGCGCCACGTGATCGCCGCCTCGGGTGATACGCGGCTGACAGCGGCGTGTCAGTTCAGGCGGCGACGGTGGTCGCCGTCGTGCGCAACGTGACGCCGCCCGCGGCGCGCGCCTTGCCCGGGCCACCGGTCATGGGCTTCACATAGCGGCCATGCAGGTCTTCGATCTGTTCGGCCAGGCCCGAAGCGCCCTCGATCTTCTCGGCATGGCGCTTCAGCACCAGGCCGGCCATGTCGATGAGCTTGGCATTGCGCGTCGCCTCGCCCTGCTGGATGAGCAGCTCGACAGCCGCCTTGGCGCTGCCGCGCAGCGAGTGGCGCATGGCCGTCTCGGCGACATTGAAGATCTGCTGGTGGCAGTCGCGGAACTGTTCGGCCGCGCCCTGGTGGGCTTCGGCCATGGAGACGAGGATCTCGGTGCTGGCCTTGGCCGAGCAGTAGCGTGTGCCCAGGCCCTTCAGGATCGGCATCATCTCCTCGAGCTCGACCTCCTGGCTGGACAGGCGTATCCACAGCGCCGTCAGCAGCGAGGCGGCCTCGAGATCGAAGTTGCCGGCCTGGGCATGCTCGGTGAACTCGCGTGCCATGACGAGGGCCTGGCCGACGCGGCGCTCCAGCAGGAAGGCGAGGCCGCGAAACACCAGGTCGAAGCGCTGCAGCCGGATCGAGCCGGGCGCGCGCTCCATCGCGGCGGTGAGCGAATCGTGGGCGTACTTGAAGCCCTTGAAATCCTTGGCGTCGAAGCGCATCAGCCCGATCAGCACGAGGCTGAGCATGTCGAAGAGCTTGGAGCGCAGGCCCTGCGACATCGCCCGCTCCAGCATCTTCAGCGCCTCGGCGCGCTGGCCGGCATAGAAGCCCAGGCTGCCGCAGCGCTGCAGGCGCAGCAGGCAGCCCGGCGTCAAGGTGGCCGCCGTCTGATAGGTCTTCAGCGCCTGGGCCAGGTCGCCCTGTTCCATCTGCACATGGCCCATCAGGTCGTGCGAGTCGGCGTAGTCGGGCAGTTCGCCGATGAGGTTCTCCAGCGTGCGGCGTGCCGCCTGGATGTTGCCGCTGGCGACCTCGGTGCGTGCCACGCCCAGCCGCGCCCAGGGCACGGTCTTGGCCGCGATGATGGCTTCGTACAGCGTCTTGGCGTCATCGAAGCGCTTCAGGCGCAGCAGCAGCTCGGCGCCGATGCGCGCGGCGTAGAGCCAGTATTTGTCCTTGGCCTCGAAGCGCGCCATGCACAGGTTGGCGGCGGTCTCGAAGTCCTCGTTCTCGATCGCTTCGAAGATGCCCTTCAGGATGCGTTTGCGCTGGCGGGCGCTGGCCAGGCGCTCGGCGAGGTTGGCGCTGGTATAGGGCTTGATCAGGTAGGCGTCGAGGGCGGCCTCGGCGGCTTCGGCGACCTTGGCATAGGTGGCCTCGCTCGTCACCATGACGAAGACGGTGGAGTAGGGCAGCAGGCCTTCGCGCCGCAGCTCGTCCAGCAGGTCCTGGCCCGAGGTGTCGCTGCTGTCGAAGTGGTAGTCGCACAGCACGATGTCGAAGGTCTGGTGCTCGAGCATCACGCGAGCATCCTTGACGCGCGGAGTCTGTTTGACCGTGCCCACACCGAGGTCGCGCAACTGGGCCGACATCAGGCTGCGCGAGTTGGCGTTGCTGTCGATGATCAGCGCCGACGCGGTCTGGATGGTCTGGTCCATCAGGAACATGCGGCCTCCCGCCCCGGCACCAGGCCGTGGACTGTGATTGGGAAACGCGCGGATCGAATCACTTATGAGGAATCGGAGTGACAGTCGATGGACTTTAGGGTTTATGCGTCAAGCCGGGAAACCTCGTTTACGTGTGTGGGCGCTGCCCGCCGTGACTTAAGGCGCAGGCTGGCTGCGCGTTACGTGCAGCCAGCGGGCATAAAAAAGCCGCGGCCCCTTGCGGGACCACGGCTTAGACGGGCAAGCGAATGGCTTACTTGAACAAATCCTTGACCCGATCCGTCCAGCTCTTGGCATTCGGCGAGTGGCGCTCGCCGCCCTTCTTCAGCGACTCGTCGAGCTCCTTGAGCAGCTTCTTCTGGTGCTCGGTCAGCTTGACCGGCGTCTCGACGGCGATGTGGCAGTAGAGGTCGCCTGGATAGCTGGAGCGCACGCCCTTGATGCCCTTGMCGCGCAGGCGGAAGGTCTTGCCGTGCTGCGTGCCTTCAGGCAACTCGATCTCGGCCTTGCCGCCGAGCGTGGGCACCTCGATGTTGCCGCCCAGGGCCGCCGTGATCATCGACACCGGCATCGTGCAGTGCAGGTCGTCGCCGTCGCGCTCGAAGATCTCGTGCTGCTTGATGCGGATCTCGATGTAGAGATCGCCCGCCGGGCCGCCATTCACGCCAGGCTCGCCATTGCCCGCGGAGCGGATGCGCATGCCCTCGTTGATGCCGGCCGGGATCTTGACCTCCAGCGTCTTCTGCTTCTTGACCTTGCCCTGGCCGTTGCAGGTCGTGCAGGGGTCGGGAATGATCTTGCCGCTGCCGTGGCAGTGCGGGCAGGTCTGCTGGATGCTGAAGAAGCCCTGGCGCATATGCACCGTGCCCGAGCCTTGACATGACCCGCAGGTCTTGGCACTGGTGCCGGGCTTGGCGCCGGTGCCGCCGCAGGTCTCGCAGCCTTCCCAGCTCGGGATGCGGATCTGCGTTTCCTTGCCGCGGGCGGCTTCCTCGAGCGTGATCTCCATCGCGTAGCTGAGGTCGCTGCCGCGGTAGACCTGCTGGCCGCCGCCCGCGCCACGGCGCTGGCCGCCCTGGCCACCGAAGATGTCGCCGAAGATGTCGCCGAAGGCCTCGGCAAAGCCACCGAATCCTTCCGCGCCCGGGCCGCCGCGGCCGGCACCCATATTGGGGTCGACGCCGGCGTGGCCATACTGGTCATAGGCCGCGCGCTTCTGCGCGTCGGACAGCATCTCGTAGGCTTCCTTGCCTTCCTTGAAGCTCTCCTCGGCCTTCTTTGCACCCTCGCCCTGATTGCGGTCAGGGTGGTGCTTCATGGCCAGCTTGCGGTAGGCCTTCTTGATGTCTTCGTCGCTCGCGTTCTTGGCGACGCCGAGGACTTCGTAGTAATCGCGCTTGGACGCCATCGTCTTCTTTCAAGGGAAAAGCCCGAGGGCGCTATGAGGCGCTCCCGGGCTGTGAAGTCATCGAAGGATTACTTGTTGTCCTTGACTTCCTTGAACTCGGCATCAACGACATTGTCGTCGGCCGGGCGCTTCGCTTCGCCTTGCGGCGCGGCCTGCGACTGCTCGGCGCCACCGGCACCGGCGGCTGCCGCTGCAGCGGCCTGCGCGCCCTGCTGGTCGGCGTAGATCTTCTCGCCCAGCTTCTGGCTGGCCGTCATCAGCTTCTCGGTCTTGGCCTCGATGTCGGCCTGGTCGTCACCCTTGATGGCTTCTTCCAGGTCCTTGGCCGCGGCCTCGATGGCTTCCTTCTCGGCGGCTTCGAGCTTGTCGCCATGCTCGCTCAGCGACTTGCGCACGCTGTGGACCATGCCGTCGGCCTGGTTGCGGGCCTGCACCAGCTCGACCTTCTTCTTGTCCTCGGCCGCGTTGGCTTCGGCGTCCTTCACCATCTTCTCGATCTCGGCTTCGGACAGGCCCGAGTTCGCCTTGATGGTGATCTTGTTTTCCTTGCCGGTGCCCTTGTCCTTGGCGCCGACGTGCAGGATGCCGTTGGCGTCGATGTCGAACGAGACCTCGATCTGCGGCGTGCCGCGCGGTGCCGGCGGGATGCCTTCGAGGTTGAACTCGCCCAGCGACTTGTTGGCCTGGGCCAGCTCGCGCTCGCCCTGGTAGACCTTGATGGTCACGGCCGGCTGGTTGTCGTCGGCGGTCGAGAAGGTCTGGCTGAACTTGGTCGGGATGGTCGTGTTCTTCTTGATCATCTTCGTCATCACGCCGCCCAGGGTTTCGATGCCCAGGCTCAGCGGGGTGACGTCCAGCAGCAGCACGTCCTTGCGCTCGCCGCCCAGGACCTGGCCCTGGATGGCGGCACCGACGGCCACGGCCTCGTCGGGGTTCACGTCACGGCGCGGTTCCTTGCCGAAGAACTCCTTGACCTTGTCCTGCACCTTGGGCATGCGGGTCATGCCGCCGACCAGGATGACGTCGTCGATGTCGCTCAGCGCCACGCCGGCGTCCTTGACCGCGGTGCGGCAAGGCGCAATCGTGCGCTCGATCAGCTCGTCAACCAAGGACTCCAGCTTGGCGCGGGTCAGCTTGACATTCAGGTGCTTCGGGCCGGTCGCGTCTGCCGTGATGTAGGGCAGGTTGACGTCGGTCTGCGACGAGTTGGACAGCTCGATCTTGGCCTTCTCGGCGGCTTCCTTCAGGCGCTGCAGGGCCAGCACGTCCTTGGTCAGGTCGACGCCTTGTTCCTTCTTGAACTCGGTGACGATGTAGTCAATGATGCGCTGGTCGAAGTCTTCACCGCCCAGGAAGGTGTCGCCGTTGGTCGACAGCACTTCGAACTGCATTTCGCCATCGACGTCGGCGATCTCGATGATGGACACGTCAAACGTGCCGCCGCCGAGGTCATAAACGGCGATCTTGCGGTCGCCCTTGCCGTGCTTGTCCAGGCCGAAGGCCAGTGCCGCGGCGGTGGGCTCGTTGATGATGCGCTTGACGTCCAGGCCGGCGATGCGGCCGGCGTCCTTGGTGGCCTGGCGCTGGGCGTCGTTGAAGTAGGCCGGCACCGTGATGACGGCCTCGGTCACTTCCTCGCCGAGGTAGTCCTCGGCGGTCTTCTTCATCTTGCGCAGCACTTCGGCCGAGACCTGGGGCGGCGCGAACTTCTTGCCGCGCACTTCCACCCAGGCGTCGCCGTTGTCGGCGGCGGCGATGGTGTAGGGCATCAGGTCGATGTCCTTCTGCACTTCCTTCTCGGCAAACTTGCGGCCGATCAGGCGCTTCACCGCGTAGAGCGTGTTCTTGGGGTTGGTGACCGACTGACGCTTGGCGGAGGCGCCGACGAGGATCTCGCCGTCTTCCTGGTAGGCAATGATGGACGGCGTCGTGCGGGCACCTTCGGCGTTCTCGATGACGCGCGTGGTGTTGCCTTCCATGACGGCCACGCACGAATTCGTGGTGCCCAAGTCAATGCCGATGATCTTTCCCATTTGGAACTCCTGAAGATTTGTTGATGTTTTGGATTTGTGGATAACTTGCCGTCCTTCAAGGGCGGCAGGCTGTGAATTAGTGGGGACAGAGCATGTCGCTTCGCGCCAAGGTCGGTCCCCAGGTCATTAGCGAGGCGCCGAGACCGTCACCAGGGCCGGACGCAGCACGCGGTCGGCAATCAGGAAGCCCTTTTGCAGCACCGCGACGACCGTGTTGGCGTCCTGGGTCGGTGCCGGCACCACGGAGATGGCCTGGTGCTGGTGGGGGTCGAACTTGGCGCCCTGGCCGGGGTTGATCTCGACGACCTTGTTGCGCTCCAGCGCGCTGGACAGCTGGCGGCGCGTGGCATGGACGCCCTCGAGCACGGTCTCGACGCTGGCGCTGGGCGTGGCGATGGCCGCTTCCAGGCTGTCCATCACCGGCAGCATGGCCTCGGCAAAGGCTTCGACGGCGAACTTGCGGGCCTTGGCCACGTCTTCGTCCGCGCGGCGGCGGGCGTTTTCCGTCTCGGCCTTGGCGCGCAGATAGGCGTCGCTCATCTCGGCCAGGCGGCCTTCGAGCTCGGCAATCTTGATTTCGGGGTTCAGCTCGGCGGCCGTGGGGTCGGCAGCGCCGGCTGCGTCTTCGGGCAAGGGGTTTTCGGTCGTCATGGCAGAAAAGGGGGCAATCGCGTTGACATGGGCGCGATGGCCCTGGTTTCAAGAGGGGGAATTCAAAACGAATTATCCGGGTCAACCCGGATCTTCATCGTCCAGGGAGACGGACCATCGGTCCCAGTCTGCCAAGCGGCGCCGGTCCTGCTTTGTCGGACGACCCTGGCTGATGGTGTCAGCCGGCTCCGGCGCCAGGCGACGCGCCTCGGCTGCGGCCTCGCGGGCCGTGATGCTGGCCTGGGTTTCGGCGTAGAGCGCCTGGGCCTGCGGTGCCGGGCCGCGCTGGTTGGAGAGGCCCTTGACCTCGACCTCGCGGTTGACGACGCCGATGCGCAGGCTGAGCAGGTCGCCCGCCTTCACATCGCGTGACGGCTTGACCGGCTGGCCGCCGATGCGCACTCGGCCCAGGTTGATCTCCTCGACGGCCAGCGCACGGGTCTTGTAGAAGCGCGCGGCCCAGAGCCATTTGTCCAGCCGCATGCTGGCGAGCGCTTCGCTCACTGCTCGGCTCCAGCAGCCAGGGCTCGTTGGCGTTGCAGGGCCAGGGTGTCGGGGTGGGGTGCTTCGGTGATCCAGCCCTGCAGATGGCGCTCGGCCACTTTGGCGAGGGCCTTGATGCCGGCCGGATGGTCGTTCAGGCAGGGGATGTAGGCAAAGCGCTGGCCGCCGGCCGCCAGGAAGGCGGCGCGGGCCTCCTGGTTGATCTCTTCCAGCGTCTCCAGGCAGTCGACGGAGAAGCCCGGGCAGATGACGTCCACGGTCTTGAGCCCGCCCTTGGCCAGCTTGACCAGCGTGGGTTCCGTGTAGGGCTCCAGCCACTTGGCCTTGCCGAAGCGGCTCTGGAAGGTGACTTGCCACTCGCCATCTTTCAGGCTCAGGGCTTCGGCCAGCAGGCGACCCGTCTTCAGGCATTCACAGTGGTAGGGGTCACCGAGATGCAGGGTGCGCTCGGGCATGCCGTGAAAGCTCATGACGAGCTTGTCGCCGCGGCCCTCGCGTTGCCAGTGTTCGTGCACGGTCTGGGCCAGGGCGGCGATATAGCCCAGCTCGTCGTGATAGCGGTTGATGAAGCGCAGCTCGGGCACATGCCGGGTCTGCAGCGCCCAGCGGGCGACGTCGTCGATGACGCTGGCCGTCGTTGCGCCCGAGTACTGCGGGTAGGCCGGCAGCACGAGGATGCGGCGTACGCCGTCACGCTTGAGCGCATCCAGCGTCGTGGCAATGGCCGGCTGGCCGTAGCGCATCGCCATGGCCACGCGCACACCGAGCCGCCCCTGCAGCAGCTTGGCCTGCTTCTCCGTCCAGACCTTGAGTGGCGAGCCTTCTGGCATCCAGACGGTGGCGTACTTGGCGGCGGACTTGGCCGGCCGCACGCGCAGGATGATGCCGTGCAGGATCAGCAGCCACAGCAGCCGCGGGATCTCGACGACGCGCGGGTCGGCCAGGAACTGGGCGAGGTAGCGGCGCAGGGCAGGTGCATCCGGCGCATCGGGTGTGCCGAGATTGCAGAACAGGACGGCAACGTCGGGGCCAGCAGGCGCGGCGCCGTGGCGCTGCGGCGGTTCGGGGAGAAACGGCATGTCAGTTGATCGATTTTGCGGGCCGAGCGCTGGGCCGCTCCCGAGCCGGCCCGGGATGGCGATGTGCTTGCCGGTCGAACCGGCAAGCATCGCCGTCCCCTCGGGGGACCGGCCAAGGTACGCCTTGGACGAGGGGCACCATGTCTTCAGCGCCTGGAGCGAGGTCCGCCAAAGGGCTGGGGCTCGGTGTCGTAGAAGTGCAGCACCTCGAAGCGCACGATGGGCGACTGGTCGTCGGTGGGCATGCCGCCCAGGCCGATGACGCCGCTGCCATGCAGGGTGCAGCTGCCACGCTTGAGGCTGAGCAGCTCGCCCGAGTCGCCAAAGCGCACATAGGTGCCGTTGTAGGACAGGTCGGTCAGCTCGAAGCTGCTGCCTTGCCAGTCAATGCGGGCATGCGAGCGAGACACACGGGCGTCGGTGATGCAGTAGGTGGCCTGCACGCTGCGGCCCAGCACGATGGGCATGGCACCGATGTCGAAGACGCGGTCCAGATCCTGCCAGATCAGACGCATGCCGTCCGGCTCGGTCGAACGCATGGGCTCGCCGAACTGCGTGGCGGTGTCGTCGGCGCTGACCAGCGGCGCGGCGTCCATGCGGTAGACATGCACGGGCTCGATACGGCCGCGCACGGAGATGCGGTCCAGGCTGCGGAAGCGCCCCTTGGACGCGTGGTGCAGGCCGGTCAGCACCTCGGCGGTGATGAGGATCTCGCCGTCGCCGGCATGGTCGATGAGGCGGGCCGCGACGTTGACGGCGTCGCCGAAGCAGTCACCGTTGAGCTCCACGACCTCGCCGCGTGCCAGCGCCACCTGCAGGCGCAGCGGCAGCAAGCCGGAGTGGTTCTGGCGGCGCGCGCGCTGCACGGTCCGTTCCAGCATTTCCTGCATGCGCTGGGCAGCGCGCACGCCGTCGCGCGGCGTCTCGAAGGCGGCCATCAGGCCGTCGCCCAGGGTCTTGATCAGCTGGCCGCCACTTTCCAGCACGGCTTCGCTGATCTGGCCCACGGTCTGGGTGACCATGCCACTGGCTTCGGCATTCCCGAGGGCCTCGTACAGCCCGGTGCTGCCGCGCAGGTCGGCAAAAAGGACGGTGCGCTCGCGGATCGCGGTCATGTGAGCAGTTTATCGGCGTAAAAAAGGCCGGGTGTAGCCGGCCTTTGGGAAGTCGCGCGCAGCTTGTGCCCAGCCTCGCTGCGCGAGTCAGGGCGCAAGTTGCATTGCCGCTGCGCGGCAGTTCGCTGAAGCGAACCACGCATCCGGCCAACCTTTACAGGTTATCCAGATACGTGCGCAACTTGTCACTGCGGCTCGGGTGCTTGAGCTTGCGGATCGCCTTGGCCTCGATCTGGCGGATGCGTTCACGCGTGACGTCGAACTGCTTGCCGACTTCTTCCAGCGTGTGGTCGCTCTGCATCTCGATACCGAAGCGCATGCGCAGCACCTTGGCTTCGCGCGGCGTCAGCGAGTCGAGGATGTCCTTCACCACGTCGCGCAGGCCGGCCTGCATCGCGGCCTCGATGGGCGCCGTGTTGTTGGTGTCCTCGATGAAGTCGCCCAGGTGGCTGTCGTCGTCGTCGCCGATCGGCGTCTCCATGGAGATCGGCTCCTTGGCGATCTTCATGATCTTGCGGATCTTGTCTTCCGGGATCTCCATCTTCTCGGCCAGCGTCGGGGCGTCCGGCTCGTAGCCGAACTCCTGCAAGTGCTGGCGCGAGATGCGGTTCATCTTGTTGATCGTCTCGATCATGTGAACCGGGATGCGGATGGTGCGGGCCTGGTCGGCGATGGAGCGCGTGATGGCCTGGCGGATCCACCACGTGGCATACGTCGAGAACTTGTAGCCGCGGCGGTATTCGAACTTGTCCACCGCCTTCATCAGGCCGATATTGCCTTCCTGGATCAGGTCCAGGAACTGCAGGCCGCGGTTGGTGTACTTCTTGGCGATGGAGATCACGAGGCGCAGGTTGGCCTCGATCATTTCCTTCTTCGCGTCACGAGAGGCCTTTTCGCCCTCGTTCATCTTCTTGTTGATGTCCTTCAGATCGTCCAGCGGCACCACGGCCTTGGCCTGGATGTCGGTGAGCTTCTGCTGCAGTTCCTGCACCGGCGGCAGGTTGCGGGCGAGGATGACGCTGTAGGGCTTGCCGGCCGCGACTTCCTTTTCGGCCCACTTCAGGTTCAGCACATTGGGCGGGAAGGTCTTGATGAAGTGCTCTTGCGGCATGCCGCACTTGTCCACCACGATCTTGCGCAGTTCGCGCTCGTAGCGGCGCACGTCGTCGACCTGGCTGCGCAGGATGTCGCACAGCTTCTCGATGGTCTTGACCGTGAAGCGGATGGTCATCAGCTCCTGGCTGATGGCCTGCTGGGCCTTGTTGTAAGGGATCGACTTGTAGCCGTCCTTCTCGAAAGCCTTGCGCATCTTGTCGAAGGCAGCGGACATCGAGTCCAGCTTCACCAGCGCGGCGTTCTTCAGCTCTTCGAGCTTTTTGGTCAGGGCCTTGGAGCCGCCGTTGCCGTCATCGTCGTCTTCCTCGTCGAACTCGTCGAAGTCTTCTTCGGCCACGTAGTCGTCGGCCTCGTCTTCGGCCACGAAGCCATCAACGACGTCGGAGATCTGCATCTCGCCGGCGCGGATCTTGGTGGCGAACTCGAGGATGTGGGCGATGGTCGTCGGCGAGGCCGAGATCGCCAGCATCATGGCCTGCAGGCCGCCTTCGATGCGCTTGGCGATTTCGATTTCGCCTTCACGGGTCAGCAGCTCGACCGTGCCCATTTCGCGCATATACATGCGCACCGGGTCGGTCGTGCGGCCGAATTCGGAGTCCACCGTCGACAGCGCGGCTTCGGCGGCTTCTTCGGCTTCTTCTTCTGTCGACGTGGCGGTCGTGTTGCCCTGGATCAGCAGCGTGGCGGCGTCGGGCGCCTGCTCGTAGACCGCGATGCCCATGTCGTTGAGCATGGAGATGATGGCCTCGAGGATTTCCTCGCTGACCAGCTTCTCGGGCAAGTGGTCGTTGATTTCCTGGTGCGTCAGGAAACCACGCGTCTTGCCCATCTTGATGAGGGTCTTCAGCTCGCTGCGGCGCTTGTGGGCTTCCTCTTCGGTCAGCGCGGTCTCTTCCAGACCGAACTCACGCATCAGCGCGCGCTCCTTGGCGCGGCTGACCTTCATGCGCAGCGGTTTGGCCTTGACGGTTTCTTCTTCGACCGCAGCCACCTCCTCGACGACTTCGGCCTCTTCGCCTTCAATCTCGGCCTCGATGTCGGAGAAGTCTTCCTCGTCCTCGGCTTCCTTCTTGCCGCCGACCTTCTTGGTCTCGGTGGCCGCCTTGGGCTTGCGACCGCGCTTGGGCTTGTCCTCTTCAGCCACGGCGGCCTTGGCCGTCTTCGTGGCAGGCTTGGCCGCGGCCGCCTTGGTGGTCTTGGCGGGCGCCTCGGCTGCAGCCTTCACGGCCGTCTTTTTCTTGAGCTCCTCGGCTGGAGCGGGGCTGGCCTTGGGCGCGGTCTTCTTGGCGGTCATGCAGGTCCTTCGTGTTTGCGCGGTCAATTCTGAAATGCAGCAGCCACCGCGGCCGGCCCGGGCTCGATCGCAAAACCAGCGGGGCAGGGGGCGGTGGCTTTCGTCGCCAGGTATCAACCGGATATCGGCCGAGGGACCCAGGCGTGGCGCGAACAAGCTGGCGTGATCGTTTGGTGTGCAGAGGTGGCGGGTGAGTTGGCCTTTAAAACCCCTTGGGTCTTGCCCGTTGGGTTGCCCAGTGTCGCTGGGTGGCCGGGGTCCGGCATCTCTCTGCCGTCACTCTTGTTGACGCGCGCGGAAAACACGAGATTATCAGCGATCCGCAGCCAAATTGCAAAACCGTGACAGGTAAACCCGTATTCAGGCCGCCTGAGCCCCGCCGCCCTTGAACTCGTCGGCACGGGCGCGGAGCTGCCGGTAGCGCAGGCGGTCGGCCTCGCTGAGGGAGGGTTGCGCCAGCAAGCTGGCGATTTCGGCGTCGATCTGGTCGCGCCTGAGCTTGGTCAGCGCTGCCGTCAATTCCTTCGCCGGGGTGGCGTCGGCGCCCAGGTCGTGAACCGGGTGGATGACCTGGGCGGCGCGCGCGCCCAGCCCGGCCTCGGCCAGGCCCACCTCGATGGCGGCCCAGGGCGTCGCGCCGTGGTGTGTCAGCTGTCGCTCCAGCCATTGGATGAGCTCGCCGTGCAGGCCGGGCAGGTCATGCAGCAGCGCACGGTCCTCGTCGGCCAGCGTCTCCCAGAGCTCGCTGTGCTGCAGCAGCAGGCGGGTGGCGTGGTCGGTGGCCGTCGCCGGCGCGGTCCGCGGGCCTGACGGGCGCTCCTCGGCGTCCCGGCGGGATTTCCAGTCGCCCTTGCCCTTCCATTCACCTTTGGGCTTCCATTCGCCCTTGGGTTGCCAACGCGGCTTTTCCGCCGGGGCGCCGGCTTCGGCGGCGGGTGCGGCGGCTGGGGGCGGCTCGCCCAGCCACAGCGCCTGCAGCTCGGCTTCAGGCATCTGGCCCTGGCGCGCCAGTTCGCCCAGCAGTTGCCGGCGCAGCAGACTGTCGGGCAACAGGTTCCACAGCGGGCGCGCCTGGTTGAGCATGCGGGCCCGCCCCTCGGGCGTACCGAGATCGCAACCCTCGCCCGCCACGGTGACCAACTGCCGCGACAGCGGGACAGCCGTCTCGATGCAACGCTCGAAGGCCTCGGCGCCCAGTTCGCGGACGTAGGAGTCGGGGTCGTGCTCGGGCGGCAGGAACAGGAACTTGACCGTTCGCGTCTCGGTCGCATGGGGCAGGGCGGCCTCCAGAGCGCGCCCGGCAGCGCGCCGGCCGGCGGCGTCGCCATCGAAACTGAAGACGACTGACTCGGTGTGCCGGAAGAGCTTGTGCACATGGTCGGCCGTGCAGGCCGTGCCGAGCGTCGCGACGGCGTTGCCGATGCCGTGCTGAGCCAGGGCGACGACGTCCATATAGCCCTCGACGACGAGGGCGTGGCCGCGCTGGCGGATGGCCTGGCGGCCCTCGAAGAGGCCGTAGAGCTCGCGGCCCTTGACGAAGACGGGCGTCTCGGGCGAGTTCAGGTATTTGGGCTCGCCCTTGTCCAGCACGCGGCCGCCGAAGCCGATGACCTCCCCCTGCACGTTGCGGATGGGGAACATGACGCGGTCGCGGAAGCGGTCGTAGCGCTTGGCGTCCTGGCCGGGCTCGGCCTCTGGCGTGATGACGAGGCCCGACTCGACGAGCTGGGGATCGTCATAGCTCGGGAATCCGCTGGCCAGCGAACGCCAGCCTTCGGGGGCATAGCCCAGGCCGAAGCGGGCGGCGATCTGGCCCGTCAGGCCGCGACCCTTCAGGTAGTTGACGGCCCGCTCGGATTCGCGCAGCTTGGCCTTGTAGAAGTCCGCGGCATGGGCAAGCACATCCGTCAGGCTCTGCTGCCTGGCCTTCTCGGCCTTGGCGCGTTCGCGCTGCTCGGGGCTGCGCTCGTCCTGCGGCACCTGCATGCCGACCTGCTGGGCCAGGTCTTCCACGGCCTCGACGAAGGTGGCGGCCGTGTGCTCCATCAGGAAGCCGATGGCATTGCCATGCACGCCGCAGCCGAAGCAGTGGTAGGTCTGGCGGATGGCATTGACGTTGAAGCTCGGCGATTTCTCGCCATGGAAAGGGCACAAGCCCTTGTGGTTGGCGCCGGCTTTCTTCAGTTCGACGTGGCGGCCCACCACCTCGATGATGTCGACGCGGGCGAGCAGATCCTGGATGAAGCCTTGGGGTATCACCCCGAGAGTTTAAAGATTCGCCTGCGAGGGGCTGCGCAGCTGGGCGATCCAGTCGCTTTTGCCGAAGGTCTGCATCCAGCCCGGCAGGGCCGACGCCGGCATGGCCGCAGCGATGCCGTTGCCCTGGCCGAGGCGGCAGCCCAGGCGCAGCAGCTCCCGCGCGTGGGCGCGGCTCTCGACGCCCTTGGCGAGCACGGCGCAGCCGATGTTGCGCGCCAGGCCGATGACGCCTTCCACCAGCGACAGATCCTGGGCGTCGCCCAGCATGCCCTGCACATAGCTGCGGTCGAGCTTGAGGGTGTCGACGGCCAGGCGCTTGAGTGAGCCCAGGCGCGAGTAGCCGGCGCCGAAGTCGTCCAGCGCGATGCCGACGCCCAGGCCCAGGCAGCGTTGGATGAGCGCCTGCGTGGCGACCGTCTCGGCCAGCGCGTCGGACTCCAGCACGTCGAGGTGCAGCAGGTGGGCGACCTCGGGCGACTGGCGCTGGATGAGCTCCTGCAGGCGCTGCGGGAAGTCGTGGCGGCGCAGCTGGCGGGCGCCGACGTTGACGCTGATCGGCAGGCCCTTGCCGTCGTTGACGCCGGCCCGCAGCCAGGCCGTCGCCTGGGCCAGGGCCTGCTCGATGACCCAGTCGCCGATCTGCACGGCCAGGCCGGTCGTCTCGACGACGGGCAGGAAATGCGCCGGCGCCAACAGGCCGCGCTCGGGGTGTTGCCAGCGCAGCAGGGCCTCGACGCCCACGACCTGGCCCGTGCGCAGGTCGATCTGGGGTTGGTAGTGCAGCTGCAGTTCGTTGCCGTCCAGCGCCTTCTGCAGGCGGGCCACGGCAATCAGGCCGGCCTCGTCGCGCTGGTCCAGCGTCGGGTCATGGAACTGGATGCCGCCGCGGCCGGCATGCTTGGCGCGGTAGAGGGCATGGCCGGCGTGGCGCAGCAGCGTCTCGGGGTCGGCATCGTCCTGGGGGTAGACGGTGGCGCCCATGCTGGCGCCGATCTCGATGGCCAGGCCGCTGCCGACACGGTTCTCGCGAATCGCCACCGGCGTGGAGAGCACGGCCAGCAGGCGGTCGGAGGCGCGCTGCGCTTCCTCGGGTGTCTGCACGCGCATCAGCACGGCGAACTCGTCGCCATGCAGGCGGGCCAGCTGGTCGGCGGTGTCCGGCGCGTCGCCGCGCGAGCCGCGCAGCGTGGCCTGCAGCCGGCCGCTGAGCTGCAGCAGCACGGCGTCGGCAAGGAGCTGGCCGTGTTCGGCATTGACGCGGGCGAACTCGTCCAGGTCGATCAGCGCGACGACCAGCTTGAAGCCATCGCGGTTGGCGGCGCCCAGGGCCTGGTGCAGGCGGCGCATGAATTCGTCGCGGTTGGGCAGGCCGGTGGCGACGTCAAAGCGCAGGCTGCGCCGCAACTGGTCCTGCTGGCGCAGGCTCTCGCCCAGATCGGTCAGGCTCAGCAGCCGCCAGCGCGGGCTGACGCCTTCGGGCTCCGGCACGGGGCTAAGCTTGGCGGCGAAGACATGCTGGCCGCCGTCGTCCAGCTCGGCTTGCAGCTGGCCCGCCCACGACAGGCCGTCGTTCAGCGCGGCCTGCAACTCGGCGGCTTCATGGCCGCTGCGCTGCAGATTGGCGATGCTGAGCGGCGCCGCCGGCCGGCCGATGAGCGTTTCGCGCGAAGCATGCAGGATGTCGCAATAGGCGGCGTTCACCTCGACGATGCGCCACTGCGTGTCGATGATGGCGAGGCCCTCGCTGGCCTGCTGGAAGAGCGTGGCCGACATGCGTTCACGCTCTTCGGCCGTGTGGCGCCAGCTGACGTCGGCCAGCGTGGCGATCAGGCCCCGGGCGCGCCCGCGGCGGTCGCGCAGTGGCACATGGGCCTGCAGCTCGTGCCAGCGCCAGTCGCCGCCGTCTGCCGCCAGACGCAGCGACAGGGCGAGCTGCTTGCGCTGCGGGTCGCCCAGCAGCTCGCGCAGTGCGCGCCGCAGGGGCTCGCGGTCGCGCGGGTGGGCCAGGCCGACCCAGTCAAGCGGCGCACTGCCGGCCGCGGTGCCGTCGACCGGCGTTGTCAGGGCCTGCCAGCGCGCCGACGCGTGGCGGCGGCCCTCGGGCAGGCGCCACTCGGCCAGGGCCAGGCCCTGGGCATCGAGGGCGCTGCGCCAGCCGTCGCGGTCGCGCAGCTGGTGGTGGCTCAGCGCAATCAGCAGCAGGGGCAGCAGCGCCAGTCCGGCCCCCAGGGCGTAGGCGGCCAGCGTGGGCGGCGCGCCGATGGCCCACAGGCCCAGCAGCGCAGCGCCCAGCACGGCGTTGGTGCGCGGTGCGGCCTGCAGGGCGTGAAGGCAGAGCAGCAGATGCGGCAGCAGCAGCGCGCCGGGCTCGGGCAGCCAGATCAGGCCCGCCTGGGCGATGGCGGCGGCGGCCGCCAGCAGACGGGCGGTCCAGCGCCCGCCGCGGCGTGGCCGTTGGGTGCTGGCCTGCATCGTCGTGCCCGCGCTGAGCAGCGCCAGTCCCCAGGCGGCGGCCAGTTCCAGGGCGCCAGCGGTGGCGCCTCGCCAGCTCAGGCCGGCGGCCATCAGGGCCGCGAGCGCAAAAAGGCCAGCCAGGGCCGGCGCCCCGAGGCCAGCCAGCAAGCCGAAAAGCAGCACTTCCCGGCGACCGCTGAGCCGACCGGTCAGGCGCTGTCGGCGCAGCAGCGTGCGGTTCAGCGTGATGGCCAGCAGCGGCAGCGCCAGGGCCGTCAGCATGGGAGCGGAGAGCAGCAGGTCCAGGGCCGCGGCCGGGTCGGCGGGCGAGCGCACCAGCAGGGGCAGCCCCCCGCCCAGCAGCAGGCCGGCCATGACCAGCGGCAGCACCCAGGCGCTCAGCCGCCACAGCGCCAGCAGACCGAGGGCCGCCAGCAGCATGGGCAGCAGCAGGTCCTGGGCCGGCATGGCCGCGGCGGGCTGGGGAATGCGCAGCAAGGGCGGCAGCGCGTCGGCCGACAGCCCCCAGGCGGTGACCAGCCCACCCCCCAGGCCGGCCAGCGCGGCCAGGGCGACGCGGCGCAGACGGCGCCAGCCACGCCGGTCATGGATGCGACGCGGGCCGGGCGGCAATGTCGTCGAGGGCGGCGCCTGGACGCTCAAGTCGGGCGCCTGGCCGTCGGCGAATTCCGGGGCACCGGAATGCAGGTCCATCGTCAAGCCTCAGGCGCATATACCCAGGCCGGCGCGCGCGAACCCGGCGCTGGCTGGGTGATTGGGCGGCAATGGCTGGGCATGGGTGCAATCTCGTTCCCGCCACGGCGTGGCAACCCTGGGAGAAACCCCTGGGGTTGGCGCGCGTACAGCGTGACGAAAGGCATGGCGCAGTTTAGGTGGCAGCGTCGCCAGAAAAGAAAAGGGCCATCCCGTAGATGGATGGCCCTGCTGGTGGCGCGCCGCAACGGCGCGCAAAACCTGAATCTGTGCAAAACCGGCGCTCGGAACGGCGCCGGGAATCTTTTGTCAGACGGCGAAATCGGTCAGCTTGGCGCCGCCGGCGACGGCCGCCTTCAGCCATTTGGGCTGCAGACCGCGGCCGCTCCAGGTTTCGCCGGTGGCCTGGTTGCGATACTTGGCCGCCACCTTGGACACCTTGACCGGCTTGGGGGTGCGCATGCTGAGGTCGGCCACCGACAGGCCATATTCGCTCATCAGGGATTTCACCTTGGCCACCGCTTCGCTGCGTTCGCGGTCCTTGGTTTGGCTGATCTGGTGATCGAGTGCCTCGCGTTGGGCCAGGAGTTCTTTCAGGGTGGACATGCTGCTATTCCTCTTGCGATTTGAGCGGGGAGACTCGCGGCATTGGCTGCCGCGGCCTCGGAGCCTTCGGGCCGGCTGACCGCGAGTATCTCCGTGAACGAATTAAATCGCGACGGGTGGCATGAATGCAAGGGTTTTCGTTGGCAGCCTGCGACGAGTTTCTCTCGGGTTCGGGTTAATTGCCCATTTGGCGCCTTCGAGCAGCGTTCCCGCCATGGGTGCAGTCTCTGAAACTGAAACAGAAAGGGCCGGCGACTGACGTCCCGGCCCTGCGCATATGCCGACTGATTTGCGCTTATTCGCTGGGCGGCACGTAGCCCGCCACCGCTTCGGCACCTGTGCCGAAGAAAAACTGTTGGTGCGGCTCACTTGGCCTTTGTCCAAATGAGCCCGCCCCCCAATTCTTCATTCGCTGCGCTCAAGCCGCTGGCGGGACGTAGCCCGCCACCGCTTCGGCACCCGTGCCGAAGAAGAATTGTTCAGCCTGACGCATCAAGTATTGGCGGGCACGCAGGTCGGCGAGGTTGAGGCGGTTTTCATTGACCAGCATGGTCTGATGCTTCATCCAGGCGGCCCAGGCTTCCTTGCTGACGTTTTCCCAAACCTTCTTGCCGAGTTCGGTGTGAGCCGGGTAGGGCGGGAAGTCCAGCCCTTCGGCTTCCTTCTTCAGATAGGCGCATTGGACGACGCGGGGCATGGTGGACTCCTACAAACACGAGAAATGGGAAACGGCCGGCACTTTAGCGCGCGGGCCGTTGGGGTGAGCCCGGCGGGGCTTAGTTGAATCGTTTGACCAGCACGAGGGAGCGCCGATCCCAGTTGTATTTGCGCTTGCGCTCTTCAGGCAGCCATTCGGGATCCACCTGCTGGAAGCCGCGCTTGATGAACCAGTGCATGGTGCGTGTCGTCAGCACGAAGATGCTGTCCAGGCCCATGGCCTTGGCGCGTTGCTCGATTCTTTTCAGCAGCCGGTCGCCGTCGCCCTGACCCTGCACTTCGCTGGATACCGTCAGCGCGGCCATTTCGGCGGTGCGGGCCTCGACGTAGGGGTAGAGGGCAGCGCAGCCGAAGATGACGCCGTCGTGCTCGATGACGGTGTAGAGCTCGGCGTCACGCTCGATCTCGGTACGGCTGCGCTTGACCAGCGTGCCGTCACGCTCGAAGGGCTCGATGAGCTGGATGATGCCGGCCACGTCGTCCGCGCTGGCCTCGCGCAGGCTCTCCAGCTTCTCGTCGACGACCATGGTGCCGATGCCGTCATGGGTGTAGACCTCCTGCAGCAGGGCGCCATCGACGGCGAACGGGATGATGTGGGAACGTTCCACGCCGGCACGGCAGGCCTCGGCGCAGTGGCGCAGGTAGAAGGCGACGTCGGTGGGCTCGGGCGTCGCGCTGGCCTTGGCCAGCATGCGGTCGGCGTCGGCCACGGCCAGCTCGGTGTCGATGGGGCTGTCCGGGTCGTCCGGGTTCTCGGGTACGCCATCGACCTCGCAGACAAACAGCAGCTTGTCGGCCTGCAGCGCGATGGCCGTGGATGTGGCCACGTCCTCCATGCTCAGGTTGAAGGCCTCGCCGGTGGGCGAGAAGCCGAAGGGCGACAGCAGCACGATGGCGCCGATGTCCATGGCGCGCTGGATGGCGGCGGCGTCGACCTTGCGCACCAGGCCGGAATGCTGGAAGTCCACGCCGTCGACGATGCCGACCGGTCGGGCGGTCAGGAAGTTGCCCGAGACGACCCGCACGGTGGCATTGGCCATCGGCGTGTTGGGCAGGCCCTGGCTGAAGGCGGCCTCGATCTCGAAGCGCAGCTGGCCGGCGGCCTCCTGGGCGCAGTCCAGGGCGACGGCATCGGTGATGCGGCGGCCGTGGCTGTAGCGCGGCACCTGGCCCTTGGCGATCAATTGCTCGTTGACCTGGGGGCGGAAACCGTGGACGAGGACGATCTTGATGCCCATGGCGTGCAGGATGGACAGGTCCTGCACGAAGGCGTTCAGCTTGCCGGCCGCGACCAGCTCGCCCGGCATGCCGACCACGAAGGTCTCGCCGCGGTAGGCATGGATATAGGGCGCCACGGCGCGAAACCACGGCACGAAGGTATGGGGGAAGACAAGACCGGTCATGGGCCGAATTGTCGCCCGTGACTCGGGTCACTTGACGCTGTCATGTCCACCTCCGAGGATCGTCGCTTCACCCACGGAGACCGCGATGAAGGACTATCAAGACGTCTACATGACCCCCGGCGCCTTCAGCTGGAACGAGCTGGGCACGCCCAACCCCAAGGCCGCCTGCGAGTACTACGGCAGCCTGTTCGGCTGGACCTTCGACACGATGAACCTGGGCCAGGGCGACTATCACGTCATCAAGGTCGGCGAGGTCGCCGTGGGCGGCGTCATGACGCCACCGGCACCCGGCCCGGCGATGTGGGGCGCCTACGTCACCGTCGAGAACTGCGACGCCACGGTGGAAAAGGCCAAGAGCCTGGGCGGCACGGTCTGTGCCGGGCCGTTCGACATCCCCACCATCGGCCGCATGGCCGTGCTGCAGGACCCGCAGGGCGCCGTCATCCAGGTCATCAGCTACTTCCCGCGGACCGAGTAGGGCCTGCTCACCCTGCGGCAATGGGCCTTCCCGAAGGGTTGTGACCAGAAAGGCCGCGCGCGGCGTTGCAAATCCTCGCCGGGTGGCCAACCCGGCTGCGGTTTGCGCCTTGCTCGCGGCCTTTCTGGTCACAACGCGGCCCGTTGCCGCAGGGCGAGCAGGCCCTGCACTTGCGGGACAATCCCGCTCCGATGAGTTCAGAACGCACCGAGAGCCGGCCAGTCCAGCCGGCTCTTTCCATTTCCTTCCCCGAAAGCCTGCCGGTCTCGGCCAGGCGCGACGAGATCGCCGCCGCGATGGCCGAGCACCAGGTCGTCATCGTCTGTGGCGAGACCGGCTCCGGCAAGACCACCCAGCTGCCCAAGATCGCGCTGGCGATGGGCCGTGGGCGCCTCAACGGTGGCGGCCTGATCGGCCACACCCAGCCGCGGCGCATTGCCGCCAGCAGCGTCGCCAAGCGCATTGCCGAGGAGCTGAAGACGCCGCTGGGCGAGGTCGTCGGCTACAAGGTCCGCTTCCAGGACCGGCTGGCCAAGACGGCCTCGGTCAAGCTGATGACCGACGGCATCCTGCTGGCCGAGACGCAGAGCGATCCGCTGCTGAAGGCCTACGACACCATCATCATCGACGAGGCCCATGAGCGCAGCCTCAACATCGACTTCCTGCTCGGCTATCTGCGCGAGCTGCTGCCGCGCCGGCCCGACCTGAAGATCGTCGTCACGTCGGCCACCATCGACGCCGACCGCTTCGCCAAGCATTTCGAGTCCAGCAAAGGCCCGGCGCCAGTGCTGATGGTGTCGGGGCGTCTCTACCCGGTGGAGCAGCGCTACCGGCCCTTCGAGGAAAGCCGCGAGTACGACCTCAACAACGCCATCACCGACGCGGTGGACGAGTTGTGGCGCGAGGGCGGTGGCGACGTGCTGGTCTTCCTGCCCGGCGAGCGGGAGATCCGCGAGGCGGCCGAGGCGCTGCGCAAGCACCACCCGCCCGGCGTGGACGTGCTGCCGCTGTTCGCGCGGCTGTCGCCGGCCGAGCAGGACAAGGTGTTCGAGCCGCACGGCCAGCGCCGCATCGTGCTGGCCACCAATGTGGCCGAGACCTCGCTGACGGTGCCGGGCATCCGCTACGTCATCGACCCGGGCCTGGCGCGGGTCAAGCGCTACAGCTACCGCAACAAGGTCGAGCAGCTGCTGATCGAGCCGATCAGCCAGGCGGCCAGCAACCAGCGCGCAGGCCGCTGCGGCCGCGTGTCCAACGGCATCTGCATCCGTCTGTACAGCGAGAAGGAATTCAACGAGCGGCCCAAGTTCACCGACCCGGAAATCCTGCGCTCGTCCCTGGCCGGCGTCATCCTGCGCATGAAGGCCCTGCACCTGGGCGAGGTCGAGCGTTTCCCCTTCCTGGAGCCGCCTCGCCCGAAGGCGATCGCCGACGGCTACCAGCTGCTGGCGGAACTCGGCGCGACCGATGACGACAACGAGCTGACGCCACTGGGCAAGGAACTGTCGCGCCTGCCGCTGGACCCGCGCGTGGGTCGCATGATCCTGGAAGCCAAGACGCGCGAGGCGCTGACGGAGGTGCTGGTCATCGCCTCGGCGCTGAGCGGCCAGGACGTGCGCGACCGGCCCATGGAAGCGGCCCAGGCCGCCGACGAGAAGCACAAGAAGTTCGACGATGAGAAGAGCGAGTTCAGCGGCTATCTGAAGCTGTGGAAATGGCTGGAAGAGAGCAAGGGCGGTGGTACCGAGCACAAGCTGTCCAACCGTCGCTACGAGCAGCTGCTGCGCGAGAACTTCGTCAGCATCCGCCGCGTGCGCGAATGGCGCGACGTGCATTCGCAACTGCTCACCGTCGTCACCGAGCACGGCTGGCGTTTGAACCAGAGCCCCGCCACCTACGAGCAGCTCCACCTGTCCATGCTGGCCGGGCTGCTGGGCAACATCGGCCAGAAGAGYGACGACGAGGACTGGTATCTCGGCGCGCGCGGCATCAAGTTCTACCGCCACCCCGGCGCCCACCTGAGCAAGAAGCCTGGCCGCTGGATCGTGGCCGCCGAGCTGGTCGACACCTCGCGCCTCTACGGCCGCGGCATCGCCAACATCGAGCCGCAGTGGCTGCCGCCCATCGCCGGCCACCTGATCAAGACCCAGCTGCTGGAGCCGCACTGGGAGAAGAAGGCCGCCGAGGTGGTGGCGCTCGAGCGCGCGACGCTGTACGGCATCGTGCTGTACAGCAACAAACGGGTGAACTTCGGCCGCGTCGACCCCAAGGCGGCGCGCGAGATCTTCATTCGCGAGGGCCTGGTCAACGACGACCTGCCGGACGAGCTCGTGCGGCAGCTGCCCTTCCTCGGCCACAACCGCCGCCAGATCGCCAAGGTCGAGGCGCTGGAGCACAAGTCGCGCCGCCAGGACGTGCTGGTGGACGACGAGCTGATCTACGCCTTCTACGACGACAAGCTGCCGGCCCATGTGTTCTCGGGCGCCACGCTGCTGAAGTGGTGGCGCGAGGCCAGCAAGTCCAACGACAAGCTCCTGCAGCTCAGCCAGGACGAGCTGATGCGCCACGAGGCCTCTGGCGTCACCAGCGAGGCCTTCCCCAAGGTCATCCGCCTGGGCGGTGTGGACTGTGCGGCGACCTATCTGCACCAGCCGGGCGACGCCCGCGACGGCCTGACGGTGACCGTGCCCATCTTTGCGTTGAACCAGGTCAGCGAGGAGCGCGCCGAATGGCTGGTGCCCGGCATGCTGGCGCAGAAGGTGACGGCGCTGCTGAAGAGCCTGCACCAGAAGCCGCGCGCCCGCCTCACGCCGCTGCCGGACTTCGTGGCCGAGTTCATCGAGCTGCAGCCCTTCTGCCAGGGTGGTCTGGTGGACACGCTGCTCAGGGCCGTGAGGGACCGCAGCCAGATTGCCGTGCAGCGCAACGACTTCAAGCTGGAGCTGCTGGCGCCCCATCTGTTCATGAACTTCCGCGTGGTGGACGAGCATGGCCGCCAACTGGGGCAAGGCCGCCAGCTCGCCGCGCTGAAGGCCGAGCTGGGTGGGCAGGCGCGGTCGGCCTTCCAGGCACTGGCGGCCTTGAAGCTGCCGGCGGCGGAGCCGGCTCCGCAGCCTCAACCCGAGCGCGGCGTCCGCGCCGAGATCGTCAAGCCCGTGGCGCCGGCGCGTGATGCCAGCCAGAGCTATACAGACTGGACCTTTGGCGAGCTCCCCGAGCTGCTGGAGGTGCGCAAGGGCGGCCAGACGCTGATCGGCTTCCCGGCCTTGATCGACAAGGGCAACGCGGTCGAGATCGAGGTCTTTGACGAGCCCGAGGTGGCGGCCGCCAGGCACCGTGCCGGCCTGCGCCGCCTGATCGCGCTGCAGCTCAAGGAGCCGCTGAAGTTCCTCGAGAAGAACATCCCCGACCTGCAGCGCATGTCGGTGCTCTATATGGGTCTGGGTACGGCCGAGGACCTGCGTGACCAGATCATCGGCGTGGCCCTGGACCGCGCCTTCCTGGCCGACCCGCTGCCAACTGATCCGATCAGCTTCAAGAAGCGCATCGAGGAGGGCCGCAGCCGGCTCAACCTCATTGCCCAGGAAGTCGCCCGCGCCGTGCATGCCGTGCTGCAGGAGCTGGCCAACGCGACTCGCAAGCTCAAGGACTCGCGTCCGGCCAAGGAGGTCGGCGACGACGTCACGGCCCAGCTGCAGCGCCTGGTGCCCAAGCGCTTTGCGCTGGACACGCCCTGGAGCCAGCTGCAACACCTGCCCCGCTACCTCAAGGCCATCACGACGCGCCTGGACAAGTTGCGGACCGACCCGCTGCGCGACACCAAGCTGATGAGCGAGGTCAAGCCGCTGGAGCAACGCTACACACGCCGCGTCGCCGAGCTCAAGGGCGTGCGGGATGCGCGGCTGGACGACTTCCGCTGGCAGCTGGAGGAGTTGCGCGTCAGCCTGTTTGCGCAGGAATTGCGCACGCCGCAGCCGGTCAGCGTGAAGCGGTTGGACAAAGTGTGGAGTCAGCTGACAAGCTGAGAGATCGCGGCGAATGCCTACGCTCGCGGCTTGGCGACGGTGTAAAAGCGACGAGGTCCTGGTTCGAAGCGTGAGCTGCTGCACGCAAGACCCGGACTGCCGAGGAAATCCGTCGCATTTCGACGCTTGCCTGCAAGCTGGACACTTCTAGCCTGGAGTCCAATGCAGGGACACCATCTGTTACAGCCTGCCCACGTCCACCGTGCCTGAAACCAGCCCTGCCGCCCCACCGCTGAAAGCTTTTGGCCGCTTCGAGTTGCGCGCGCTGTTGTCCAAGAGCGCACGCAGCCTGATCTGGCGCGTCTTCGACAGCCGCCATGGCCAGGAACTGATGCTGTGCATGCCGCGGGACAAGCCCAACAGCGCGGCGGCCCTGGAGCACTGGCTGCGCATGGCCCAGGGGGCCGAGCGCGTGCAACACCCCAACCTCGCGCCGCCCTTCGAGATCGGCCAGGTCGAGAACTGGCCCTATGTGGCCTACGACCGCGCGCTGGGCGAGACGCTGGACGAGCGCCTGGCCCGCCAGGCCGCGCCGCTGCCGATCGACGGCGCCGGCTGGGTGGCCCAATTGCTGGAAGGCCTGGCCTTTGCCCACGAGGCCGGCCACGCCCACCGCGACATCCAGATGGCCAGCCTCGTCATCGACGCCAGCGACAAGGTGCGGCTCGTCGGCCTCGAAGTCGCGCAGGAGGTCTTCCCTGCAACGGCGGACTTCAATGCCGTGACCCGTCGCGCCGTGCGCGAGTCGGCCGAGGAGGACGTG
This sequence comes from Roseateles sp. P2_H4, assembly GCF_056403315.1. Classification (NCBI taxonomy): domain Bacteria; kingdom Pseudomonadati; phylum Pseudomonadota; class Betaproteobacteria; order Burkholderiales; family Sphaerotilaceae; genus Roseateles; species Roseateles sp. P2_H4. Next base: position 115,280 of record NZ_JBFUFR010000003.1, read on the forward strand.
CTCTGCGTCGGCCTGCTGCTCAACCGCATCCTCAGCGGCAAGCCGGTGCTGGAGGAGAACGATCTGCAGCATGTCGTGCAGCAGATGCAGCCCGTCGGCCGCGAGATGGTGCGCCTGGGCTGGGAGACGCCCCATCCCATCCCCGACCCGCTGCGCGCCATCTGCAACCGTGCCACCGACCGCCAGTTGCGCCAGCGCTACCACCTCGCCCGCAGCTTCTGGCGCGCGCTGGACGGCTGGCGCACCTCGGCTGCGCACGACAGTGGCGGCCCCGTGGCACTGTTGATGGACAAGCTGCAGCGCGTCGGCCACCTGCCGACGACGACCAGTGGCCTGCACCGTTTCACGGGAGGCTCGGGCCTGGAGTCCCAGCACGCCAGCGCGCTGTCCGAGTTCGTGCTGAAGGACATGGCCCTGAGCCTGGAGCTGGTGCGTCGCGTCAACAACGCGCTCAAGCAGAGCGGCCACCAGGGCGAGACCGTGCTGAACATGCAGCGCGCCATCCAGATGCTGGGCCTGGACGGCCTGCAGTACGCGGCCAATTCGCTCAAGGCCTGGCCGGGACCGTTGGCGCCGGTGGCCGCCGAGATGCTGCGCCAGCTGATGGCCCGCACGGCCAAGGCGGCCCAGGTGGCGCAGGTGCTGCGCCCGGCGGGCTACGACGGCGAGGTCGTGCACCTGATCACGGTCATGCAGAACCTCGGCCGGCTGCTGCTGCAGTACCACTTCCCCGACGACGCCCAGCAGATCCGCCAGCTGATGGTGCCGCCGGAGCCGACGGAGGACCAACCCACGCCGCCGGCGATGAGCGAGCAGGCGGCGGCCTATGCGGTGCTGGGCTGCGACCTGGACGCCCTCGGCGCCGCCGTGGCCCGCCACTGGGGCCTGGGCGACGAACTGCTGCACATGATCCGCCGCCAGCCGCTGGAAGGCGCCGTGCATCCGCCGCGCAGCGACGCCGACACGCTGCGCCTGACCTGCAGCTTTGCCAACGAACTGGTCGATGCCCTCGGCCTGCCCGAAGCCCGTCGCCGCCCGGGCCTGGAAGCCGCGACGCGGCGCTATGCCAAGCCGCTGGGCATCGGCCTGCGCGAGGTGATGGAGGCCCTGAACCCCGGCACCCACAAGCCGCCGACCGCGGCCGCCAGGCCCGAAGAGGGCGCCCAACCGGCCGCGTCGTCGCTGCGCGACCGCCTGTCCGCCCGGGGCGGTTCCTAGCAAGGCGCGCCATGGCCGACGACCTGCCACCCCAACTCGGCCGCTTCCGCCTGATGCAGCGGCTGGGCGAGGGTGCGCAGGCCACCGTCTGGCTGGCCCACGACCCGCTGCTGGACCGCGAGGTCGCCGTCAAGCTGCTGAAGGCCGCGGCAGAACCGGGCAGCGTCGACGAATGGCTGAACGAAGCGCGCGCCGTCAGCCGGCTGACCCACCCCAGCATCGTGCCGGTCTTCGAGGCCGACAGCCAGGGCGGGCGCTCCTACCTCGTCTTCGAGTACGTGTCCGGTGGCACGCTGAGCCAGCGCCTGCGCGCCGCGCCGCTGCCCACGACGACCGAGGCCGTCACGATCATGTTGGGCATCCTGGATGGGCTCACCGCCGCCCACGCCGCCGGCCTGGTGCACCGCGACCTCAAGCCCAGCAACATCCTGCTCGACGCACGCGGTCGGCCGCGCGTGATGGACTTCGGCATCGCCGCGCGGGTGTCGCCGGATGCCAACCAGCCGTCGCGCATCGTCGGCACACCGGGCTATATCTCGCCCGAGGCCGCGCGCGGTGCGCCACCGCATCCGCAGATGGACGTGTTCGCGGCCGCCGTTATGCTGGCCGAGATGCTGAGCGGCCAGCGCCTGAATCATGACCCCGACCCCTGGCGCGCCGTGCAGCGCGTGCAGACCACCGATCTCCTGCTGCCCTCGGGCCTGGACAGCAGTGTGGACGATGCGCTGCGTGCCATCGTGCAGCGCGGCCTGGCGCGTGAGCCGTCGGCGCGCTGGCCCAGCGCGGCCCTGCTGCGCGATGCGCTGGCCGCCTGGCTGCGCCCCGTCGCCGAGCCCGATGCCGAGGCCCAGGACGCGCCGGTGCTGGACTTCCTGCTGCGCCGCATGCGCCACAAGAGCGACTTCCCGGCGCTGTCCGACGCCATCGGCCGCATTCAGCGCCTGACGCAGTCCGAGAACGAGAGCCTGGCCAGCCTGTCCAATGAGATCCTGAAGGACGTGGCCCTGACGCAGAAGCTGCTGCGCCTGGTCAACACGGCCCAGTACCGGCACGCCGGCGGTGGCGGCATCAGCACGGTGTCGCGCGCGGTCGCGCTGATCGGCTTTGCCGGCATCCGCAACCTGGCGCTCAGCCTGGTGCTGCTGGAGCGCATGGAGAACAAGGGCCACGCCAAGCGCCTGCGCGAGGACTATCTGCGCTCGCTGATGGCGGCGTCGCTGGCGCGCGAGCTCTGCCCCAACCCGCGCGAGGCCGAGGAGGCCTTTCTCGGCGCGATGTTCCACCACCTCGGCCGCTCGCTGACCGAGTTCTATTTCCCCGAAGAGGCCGATGCCGTGCGCCGCCTCGTCAGCCCTGCCGAGGACGGCCAGCCCGCCCTCAGCGAGGCCGCCGCTTCGGCCCAGGTGCTGGGCATGAGCTACGAGGCCCTGGGCCTGGGTGTGGCCAGGCAATGGGGCTTGCCCGACAGCCTGCAGCGCGCGATGCGCCGCCCGGTGGGCGAGGCGCCGCAGCGCCTGCTGGAAGACGGCATCGAGCGCCAGCGCTGGCTGGCGCGCGCCAGTAACGACATGGCCGACCTCATCCTGAACACGCCGCCCGAGCAGGCCCACGCCAAGCTGCGTGCGATGGCCCAGCGCCATTCGCGGGCCTTGGGCTTGAGCGCCGAAACCTTCGAGCGCGCCGCCGACACGGCGCGCCAGCATCTGGCTCAGATGACCGAGGCACTGGAGCTGCACCTGCCCAAGGACTCACGCGCCCAGCGCCTGCTGGCGCCGTTGACGCCTTCCGTTCACGACTCGCTGACGGCGCACGAACTCGCGCCGACGCTGGTGATGGAGAGGACCGCGGACAAGGCCGTCGTGTCCCCTTCCGACCAGGCCACGCAGTTGCTGGCCGCCGGCGTGCAGGACATCACCGACGCGATGGTCGAGCACTTCCAGCTCAATGCCGTGCTGCGCATGATCCTGGAGACCATTTACCGCGCCCTGGGTTTTCGCCGTGTCGTGTTCTGCCTGCGCGACGCGCGGGGCCAGGCGCTGACGGGGCGCCTGGGCGTTGGCGCCGATGTGGAGCGCCTCGCGCCGCTGCTGCGCGTCGACCTGACGGCCCAGCCGCTGGACCTGTTCGCCGCCGTCTGCCTGAAGGGCGCCGACACGCTGATCCAGGACGCCCGTGCCGCCAACATCGCGCCGCGGCTGCCGAGCTGGTTCCGGGGCGAGCTGCAGGCGCAGAGTTTTCTGCTGCTGCCCCTCATCCTCAAGGGCGCGCCGCTGGGATTGATCTACGCCGACCACGCCGTGGCCGGCGCCGTGCAGCTGGGCGAGAAGGAGCTGTCCTTGCTCCGCACGCTGCGCAACCAGGCCGTGATGGCCTTCCGCCAGGCCACCGGCTGAGCCGGCCGCGGCCTAACGCCGCTGTAGGGCATTTCCCACATCGCTGGAGGCCCCAGGCTGACCGGCGTCGCGCCGACCCTCCGACTGGGGGCCGGGCCGTGATGGCGAATACTGAATTTGCATCCTCAAAGAACCCGAGCCCGGCGGGGCGTGATGCGCGAACGCCGGGTATTTGAAACCACAGGAGTTCGTATGAATCACCATTCGATGAATGGCCGGGCTGTTTTGCTGGCGGCCCTTGCTGCCACGGCCCTGGCCGGATGTGCGTCGACAGCCGACGCCCCGAAGGAACAGATGGCCGTGGCCAATTCCTCGGTGGAGCAGGCCTCTGGCAATGCGGCCGAGGCGCCCGCCGAACTGTCCACGGCCCGCGACAAGCTGGCCCGCGCCAATGCCGCCATGGCCCGCAAGGACTATGTGCAGGCACGCCAACTCGCGGACGAAGCCGCGGCCGACGCGGCCCTCGCCCAGGCGACGGCGCGCTCCGCCCGTTCCAGCCGCGCGCTGGCCGAGGTGCGCCAAAGCATCCAGCAGCTGCAGGTGCAGCTGAACCGTTCCTGATTCATCGAAAGGATTGCCATGAAGAACTTCGCCCAACTGACTGTCCTGGCCGCAGCCGCCGCTCTGTTCGCCGGCTGCGCCAGCGCCCCCACCGTCACGCCCGGCCTGCAGCAGGCGCGCGCCAATGTGCGCAGCGCCGAGTCCGATCCGGCCGTGCTGAAGTACGCCTCGCTGGACGCCAAGAAGGCCGCCGATTCGCTGCGCCGGGCTGAAGAGCTGAGCGCCAAGCGCGAGTCGCCTGCTGACATCGACTCGGCCGCCTATGTCGCGTCGACCCAGGCCCGCACGGCGATGGCCATCGGCCGCGCCGCGACCGAGGAAGAGGCCATCAAGGCCGCCGAGGCCGACCGCGAGCGCGCCCGTGCCGACGCCAACGCGCGCCGTGCCAACGTTGCCCAGAACCAGGCCGCCAATGCACAGATCGCGGCGGCGAATGCCAACGCCGATGCCAACGCCGCGCGCCAGCAGGCCGCCGCCGCCAATGCCGATGCAGCCAACGCTCAGGCTCAGGCTGCCAACGCCCAGGCCCAGGCCGCCGCGCTGGCACAGGAGCTGGCCGATCTGCAGGCCAAGCAGACCGACCGCGGCATGCTGGTCACGCTGGGCGACGTGCTGTTCGAGACCGGTCGTGCCGAGATCAAGCCCAACGCGCAGACAGCGATCGCCAAGCTGGCCCACTACCTGAACCAGCATCCTGACCGTCGCGTCCTGATCGAGGGCTTCACCGACAGTACCGGAAGCGACGCCACCAATCTGACGCTGTCGCAGCGCCGCTCGCAGGCCGTGGCCGATGCGCTGCGCGCCCAGGGCGTGGACGCTACCCGTGTCGCGACCCGCGGCTACGGTGAGGCCTACCCGGTGGCCAGCAACGCCAGCACGTCCGACCGCGCGATGAACCGCCGCGTCGAGGTCTATATCTCGAACGACAACCAGCCGGTTCGGGCCCGCGGCTGAGGCCGCATCCGTGAAGGAGATCGCAATGAACACCCGCCGATGTCACACCGCCGCCTGGCTTGCCGCCGCCCTGCTCGTACTGGGCAGCGCCGCCCAGGCGGCACCCAAAGCCAAGAACGTCGATTCGCTGCGCATGCAGTACGAGCGTGAACGCGCCGCCTGCATGACCGGCCAGACCAATCAGCCGCGCGATGTCTGTCTGCGCGAAGCCGGCGCGGCCTATGCGCAGGCCCGCCAGGGCAAGCTGATCTCGCCGGATGACCGGTCCGAGCAGTGGGCCGCCAATGCCCTCAAGCGCTGCCAGGCCCAGCCGCTGGAAGACCGCGAGATGTGCGAGCGCCGCGTGCGCGAAGGCCTGGTGACGGGCAGTGTGCAGGGTGGCGGACAGCTGACGACGCTGACGGTGCGTTCGACCGAGGTCGCCAAGGCGCCAGGTAGCTGAGCGTCACGAGAGGGCTTTGCAGCCCCTGACCAGATCGGCCGGAGGCCCGCATCCATGCGGGTGTCCGGCCGATTCCACTTTCTCAGTTCGGGGGCTGGAAGCGATAGAGCGCCCGCGACTCCGTGCCCACCGCATCCGAGCCGGCCGTGAAGCCCCCCATCACATAGATCGCAGTGCCCACCGCCACGGCCCCCAGGCCGTGGGCGCGATAAGGCATGGTGTCCAGCACCTGCCAGCTGTTGGTGGCCGGGTCGTAGCGCTCCACCGCGTTGCTGACCGTGCTGCCGCTGGCCGTGGTCGCCTCTCCACCGAACACATAGAGCTTGCCGTTCAATACCGCCGCGGCAATGCCGCCGCGTGCCGTGGGCATGGCCGCCGCCGTCTGCCAGGTGTTGGTCAGCGGGTTGTAGATCTCATGCGTGGCCAGGCTCAAATGGTCGTTGCTGCGGATGCCGGGTGAGCGGCCGCCCACGACGTGGATCTGCGCACTGATGACGCCAGCCGCCGCCGCGTTGCGTGCCGTGGGCATGGGCGTCAGCGTGTCGGCCATCCAGGCGTTGCCCGCGGTGTCGAAGGCCGACAGGCTGGCCAGCGAGGCGCTCGCCGCGTTGCTGAGGTTCCAGCCGCCCAGCAGATAGAGCTTGCCGTTCAGCGCCGCCGCCGCGCTGGCGAAGCGGCCGCTGGGCAGGGCGGGGCCCAGTACCCAGCTGTTGCTGGCCGGGTCGTAGACCTGCAGCGACGTGCTGGCCTCGCCGCCCAGCGCATAGACCTTGCCGCCCGACCCTAGCGCGGCGACGTTGTCCGTGCCGCGCGGCAGATTGGGGCCGGCTGTCCAGGTGTTGGCGCTGATGTCATAGGCGTAGACCGTGCGGCTGGTGTCGTAGCCGCCGGTCACGAACAGCTTGCCGTTCACCTCGGCCACGCCAAACTTGGCGGCACCGGCGGGCAGGTCGGCCAATGGCGTCCAACCGGCCGGTGCGGGAGCAGGCGCGGGGGCAGGAGCCGGTGCCGGTGCGGGGGCAGGTGCAGGGGCCGGAGACGGTGCCGCGCTGCCGCCACCACCGCAGGCGGACAGGCTGGTCAGCAGGGTCAGCAAAGGCAGCATGGGGATAGGCGCTCTTCTGAGGGTCACGAGGGGTCTCCTGGTTGGCATGACGGCCCGCGGTCGGGGCCAGGTCAGGCCATTAGGAAATCTCGCCTCAGCACCCGGCAAGCATTCGCGCTCCAATCGGCATCCAGCCGCCATCCAAAATAAATTTCACTTGCAAATCAACGGCTTGCAAATGATCAGTGGGCCAGCATCAGGTCCGCATAGGCGAGGTCGGCGAGCTCCACGAAGACGCTCAGTCCGCCTTCGCCCAGGCTGAATGCCGCCATTTCCGGGAAGCTGCCGAGGGCATGCCGGGCCAGCACGCGGCGCGGGCCGCCGCGCCAGGGCGTGAGTTCGAAACGTTCGGCGTCCGAGCGGGTCAGGGCCAGCACGCCGTCGGGGTGCAGGGTCCAGTCGACGAGGCTGGCGCCGTCGGCCACCACGGCTAGCCGTTCGATGGCGCCGCCGGCCGGCGTCAGCGCCAGCAACTGGGAGGAACCGGACGGCTGGAAATAGACGCGCCGGCCGTCGCTCGCGACCCGGCTGGCTTCGGCCGGCGCGGGCAGGCCGGCGATGGCCTGGCCGCCGCTGCCGTCTTGCGCGAAGCGCCACAGCTGCCAGGTGCTGCCGGTCTGGCTGCCACGGTTGCTGGTAACCCAGATGTGCGCACCGTCCCAGGCCGGCGGGCCGTAGAGGAAGCCGTCGGCCGCCAGCGCGCGCGGTTTGCCACCCTCAGGGCCGCCTTCGCCGTCCAGCAGGCACAGGCCCGAGCGCTGCTGTTCGCCGCAATGGCCCAGGAAGGCGAGCCGGCGCCCGTCGGCCGACCAGGCCGGCGCGGTGGCCCGGCCCGGCAGCCGCGTGAGGCCCTGGGCCTGGCCGCCGTCGAGGCGCACCGTCCAGATCTGCGGCAGGCCGGAGCGCCGCGAGCTGAAGGCCAGCAGGCGCTGGGCGGCGTTGACGTCGGGCTGGCGATCGGAGGCGACGGAGCCGACGAGCCGGCGTGGTGCGGCATCGCTGCCGTCCAGCTTCACCTCGCCGATGCTGACGTGGCTGCGCATCAGCGCGTAGACGAGCTGGCCGTCGCGGCCCATGGCCGGTGCGCTGCCTTCCAGCCCGAGCGGCACGGCACGGGCGTGGCGGCGGTCCCAGCGCATCAGCATGCGGGCGTCGTGCTGGGTCGTCGCGTAGATCAGGTCCTGGCCATCGGCCGCGTAGGTGATGCCATGCAGATAGTGCAGCTTCTCGCGACTCAGCCGCGTGACGGCGCCGCTGGCCACGTCCAGCTCGAACAGGTCGCGCGTGCCGCCCACCGCGTCGCCACGCGCGAAGGCCAGGCGCCGGCCGTCCGGCGACCAGGCCGGCTGGTGGTCGGGCAGGGCCTGGGGTGGGCTGTGCGTGAGCCGCTGGGCCGCGCCGCCTTCGGGCGCGATCAGGAACAGGCCAGCCCCGCCGGCCGGATCGCCCTGGTCGCCCGTGAAGGCGATGCGGTCGCCGCGCGGCGACCAGGCCACGATGGGCGTGAAGAGCGGGTGGCAGGAGGCCAGTGCACGGCGGCTGGCCTGGCGCAGCTCGTAGATCCAGAGCTGGCATTTCTCGGGCGTCGGTCGGGCGGCATAGACGATGGACTGGCCGTCCGGAGCCCAGGACAGGCCGACGATGTCGCCCACGCCACCGCCGATGGCCTGGGGCTTGGCCTGCGGGTCGGCGGCGCCGCGCAGATAGAGCTCGGCCTGGCCCTGGCCCTGCCACCAGCCGAAAGCGAGCTGGCGGCCGTCCGGCGACAGCGCGCCGATGAATTCGTGGCCGGCGTACTGGGTAAGGGGCGCGATGCTCCAGCGGACGGGCTCGCTCGCAGCCGGCTCGGCGCCGCGCTGCAGCCAGAACCCGGCGCCTGCCAGCACGATGGCCAGCAGCGCGGCCACCAGCACCGGCCAGCGCCGGGCCGGCGCTGGCGTGGCGGCGGCCGCCTGGGCGGTTTCGGGCGCCATCACCCGCACCGGCGCGATGAGCCGGTAGCCCTTCTTCGGGATGGTTTCCAGGTAGCGCGGTGATTCGCTGTCGTCGCCCAGGGCCTGGCGGATGGACCAGATCGCGTTGTTGATGGCCTGGGGCGCGACGTATTCGTTGCCGTCCCAGATCAGCGCGACGATGTCCTCGCGCGGCACCGTCTGGCCGGCCCTTTCGGCCAGCAGCAGCAGCAGGGCCATGGCCTTGAAGCGCAGGGGGCGAACCTCGCCGTCGCGCAGCAGGCGGTTGCCGTTGGCATCGACCGTCCAGTCGCCGATCTGGAAGGGCTGCGCGGCGAGCGGGCGCGCGTCAGCCGCCGCCATGGTTGGCGTCGGTCTTCAAAAGAGGAGGGGAGGGGTGACGAGCCTTACCCCCGGCACTGGTTGCAACGCTTAGGGCTGCTTGGTTCCCCACCTGACCCGGTTGGGCGCGCTTCCATGCGGGGAGGCCCGTCGCTGACCATTCTACTTGCCCCATGAGGGTCAGCCTGGAAGGAACTGCCGATTGATGGACAAATCCATCGCCAGGGCCAGCAAGGCGAGTGCGGTGAGATAGCCCAGCAGGTGCAGCCGCGCCTGGCTCATGGCCCAGTGGCCGCAGATCATGTAGCCCACCAGCGCGACCAGCTTGGCACCCAGCCACCAGTCGCGGATGGGGCTGTAGCCGATGGAGCCCCACAGGCTCAGGCCCGTGACGACAAGGCAGGCGTTGACGCCGAACACCAGCACCAGCAGGCGAGCGTCCTTGGCCAACGCTTGCAGTTGGGGCGTGCCGAACTGCACCAGCAGGCCGCGTATGAAAAACAGCCCCACGCTGCACCAAGCCAGCAGCACATGCCACTGGATCATCTGCGTGTAATACCAACTCATGGAGCCCCTCGCCCGGTCTCGCCGCGCTGAACGCGGGCGACCCCGGTCGGTCCCCCGAGGGGACGGCGATGCTTGCGGCATTGAGCCGCAAGCACATCGCCTGAGCGGGCCGGCTCGGGAGCGGCCCAGCGCGCGGCCCGCGGGAATGCGGACGAGTTCCCCATCTCAGCGCAGCGCGAGGTCGTCTTCGCTGAAGCGGATGTCCAGCGGCTCGATCAGCAGCTGCTTCTCACCCGCCTCGACGGTGCCGGCTACCCACGCCTGGATGCCGCAGTCGCGCGCGACCTGCGCAGTGCGCTCTGCGTCCTCGGCCCTGACGAAGATGGCGAAGCCCGCGCCCATGTTCAGCGTCGAATAGGCCTCGCGGTCGTCCTGGCCGGCCTGCTGCTGGATGAAGTCCAGCACCGCCGTCTTGGGCGGCACGGTGTGGATGCGATAGGTCAGCTGCGACGGGTGGCGCAGCAGCTTGCGCCAACCGTGGCCGGTGATGTTGGCGCAGTAGTGGGGCGCGATACCGGCCTTCCACAGAGCCTCGGTGACGGGCGAATACAGCGCGGTGGGTGCGAGCAGCGCTTCGCCGTAGCTGACGCCAGGCTCGATCTCGGTCAGATAACCCTGGGGCAGGCGCTCGGCCAGCTTGCGCGCCAGGCTCAGGCCGTTGGCATGGATGCCGCTGGAGGCCAGCAGCACGATGGCGTCGCCGGCGCCCAGTTTGTCGCCGACCGACAGGCGCTCCTTGGGGTTGATGAGGCCGGTGCAGGAGGCGGCCAGGTCGATGCGGCCGTCCTCGACGATGCCGGCCAGGGCCGGCGTCTCGCCGCCGCCCCAGGCGACCTGGCAGGTGTCGCAGGCGGCCTTCCAGCCGGCCACCAGGGCCTGGGCGCGCTGGGCGTCGCCGAACCAGTCGCTGCCGCCGGCGGCCCAGTAGGCCTGCACGACCAGCGGCGTGGCGCCGACGGTGATCAGGTCGTTGACGGCCATCGCGATGGTGTCCTGGGCGATGCCGGCAAAGAAGCTCTTGCCCGTCAGCTTGGCCATCTCGTCGGCCACCAGGGTCTTGGTGCCCAGGCATTCGACGATGGAGGCCAGGTAGAACGGCCCCACGTCGACGACATAGGCCGACTCGCCACGCGAGGCCTTGACCTCGGTGAAGCCATGGCCGGCCAGGTGGGAGGCCGTGGCGGCGGCGGCGCGCTGGGCTGTGATCTTCAGCGGGTCGATCAGGTCGTAGTTGACGCCGGCCTGGTCGTAGGTGAGGGGTGCTGCAGGGGAGGTCATCCCGCAATTATCGACGGAGGGCCACTCATAGAATGACCGCCATGAGTTATCAGGTCCTGGCCCGCAAATACCGTCCGCAGAGTTTCGAGCAGCTTGTGGGGCAGGAGCATGTCGTGCAGGCCCTCGCCAATGCCTTGACGCAGGGGCGCCTGCACCACGCCTATCTGTTCACCGGCACCCGCGGCGTCGGCAAGACGACGGTGTCGCGCATCCTGGCCAAGAGCCTCAACTGCACCGGGCCGGACGGCACGGGTGGCATCACGGCCCAGCCCTGTGGCGTCTGCCCGGCCTGCCGGGACATCGATTCGGGCCGCTTCGTCGACTACGTGGAGCTGGACGCGGCGTCCAACCGTGGCGTCGAGGAGATCTCGCAGCTGCTGGACCAGGCCGTCTACAAGCCGGTCGTCGGGCGCTTCAAGGTCTACATGATCGACGAAGTGCACATGCTGTCCAACACCGCCTTCAACGCGATGCTGAAGACGCTGGAGGAGCCGCCCGACTACCTGAAGTTCGTGCTGGCGACGACCGACCCGCAGAAGGTGCCGGTCACCGTGCTGTCGCGCTGCCTGCAGTTCAATCTGCGCCCGATGGCGGCGGCGGACGTGCAGATGCATCTGGGCAATGTGCTGGGCGCCGAGAACGTGCCGGCCGAGCCGGGCGCGCTGCGCCTGCTGTCGCGCGCGGCGCGCGGCTCGATGCGCGACGGGCTGTCGCTGACCGACCAGGCCATCGCCTTCGGCGCGGGCTCGCTGAGCGAAGCCGGTGTGCGCCAGATGCTGGGCAGCGTGGACCGTGGCCATGTCGTCGCCATCGTCGACGCGCTGGCGGCGGCGAGCGGCGAAGCCGTCGTGGCCCAGGCGGATGCGCTGCGCGGCGCGGGTTTGTCGGCCGCCGGCACGCTGGAGGACCTGGCCACGCTGTTGCAGCAGATGGCGCTGGCCCAAGCTGCGCCGACGGCGCTGGACGATGCCGACAACGAGACTGCCGAGATCCGCCGCCTGGCCGCTCTGCTTCCGGCCGACGAGATCCAGCTGATGTACAGCATGGCCCTGCATGGCCGCGCCGAGCTGCATCTGGCGCCCGATGAATACGCGGGCCTCTTGATGGTGCTGCTGCGCATGCTGGCCTTCCGGCCGGCGGGCACCAGCGCCAGGCCCGTCAAGGCCGCGGCCCTGGTGAGGCCCCAGGCGGTGGCCAAGGCGGTCGTCGCGGTGCCCCTGCCCAAGGTGGCGGCGCCGGCTGCCGTGGTGGCCGCGCCGGTCGCTGAACCTGTCGCTGCACCCCGGGTTGTGGCGCCGACACCGGTTGTCGCCGCAGCCGCCGTGGCCGAGCCGGCCGCACCCAAGCCCAGTGACCGCCTGCGCCCCAAGCCGGTCGAAGCCGAGGCCGAGGCGGCCATGGACCCGGACGGCCCGCCGCCCGACGACGCACCGCCGCCCTGGATGGACGCGGACGACGCGCCCGCGCCGGTGGCTGCTGCGGCTCGCGAGCCCGAAGCGCCGCGCCGCGCCGAGCTGCGCGAGACGCGCGAAGGTGCGCAGTGGGCCGAGCGCATCGCGGCCCTCAACCTGGTGGGCATGACGGGCGAGCTGGCCCGCCAGGCCCAGGCCCTGGGCTGCGCCAGCGCCGACGGCCGCGAGGTCTGGACGCTGCGCGTCGAGCGCGAATCGCTGCGCGCGCCGGCCCTGGTCAGCAAACTCGAAGCGGCCCTCGACGCAAAGCTCGACATTGAGGTCGGCGTGGCCGAAGACTCCATCGCCCTGCGCACGGTCGCCCGGGCCGAAGCCCAGCAGCGTGCGGCCGAAGACCTCGCCGCCCAGCATCCGATGACGCGGACGCTGCTTTCCCAATTCCCGTCAGCACGCATCCTGCCCGGTTCGGTGCAGCCGCTGACGCCCACTCCGTAGACAAGGACACGATCATGATGAAAGGCCAACTCGCCGGCTTGATGAAGCAAGCCCAGGCGATGCAGGACAACCTGAAGAAGGCGCAGGACGAACTCGCCAACATCGAGGTCGAGGGCCAGAGCGGCGCCGGCCTCGTCAAGGTGCTGATGACCTGCAAGCACGAAGTCCGCCGCGTCACCATCGACCCCAGCCTGCTGGCCGATGACAAGGACATGCTGGAAGACCTCGTCGCCGCCGCCTTCAACGACGCGGCCCGCCGCGCCGAGGCGACCAGCTCCGAGAAGATGGGCAGGCTGACGCAAGGCATGCCCATGCCCCCGGGGATGAAATTCCCGTTTTGAACGCGCTTGAGACGCTGATCGAGGCGCTCAAGCGCCTGCCCGGCGTGGGCCAGAAATCGGCCCAGCGCATGGCCTACCACCTGCTGCAGCATGACAGGCTGGCGATGCCGCGCCTGGCCGAGGCGCTGACGGCGGCGGCTGAGCGCATCAAGCATTGCGAGCGCTGCCACACCTTCAGCGAGACGCCGATCTGCAGCGTCTGCACGGACACCGAGCGCGACGCGCGGCTGCTGTGCGTCGTCGAGACGCCGGCCGACCAGGCAGCGCTGGAGCGCACCGCGTCCTACCGCGGCTATTACTTCGTGCTGCTCGGGCGGCTGTCGCCGCTGGACGGTGTCGGCACGCGCCAGATAGGCGCGGCCGAACTGCTGGCGCGCGCGGCCGAAGCGGGCGTCGAGGAAGTCATCCTCGCCACCAGCTTCACGGCCGAGGGCGAGGCCACGGCGCACGTGCTGGCTGAGGCCTTGCGCGCACGCGGCATCAAGTCGACACGGCTGGCGCGTGGCGTGCCCGTGGGCAGTGAACTCGAATATGTGGACCTGGGCACCATCGCGCATGCCCTGAGTGACCGCCGCTAGAGGAGGAGATCCCGATGACCATTGCGCAGTACTGCCTGCTCATTGCCTGCCTGCTGCCGCTGGGCTGCACCTTGATGGCCAAGTCCAAGGGCATTGGCAAGCGCTGGCGTGACGGGGGCTTTGACAACCACAGCCCGCGCGAATGGCTGGCCAGGCTGGACGGCTGGCACGCTCGAGCCCATGCTGCCCAGTCCAACAGCTGGGAGGCCTTGCCGATCTTCGCCGCCGGCCTTTTCATCGCGCACCAGCATCAAGCTGCCCAGGCCACGGTGGACGCCCTGGCCATGGCCTTCATCGCGGCGCGCCTGGCCTTCATCGGCCTGTATCTGGCCAACCTGGCCACACTGCGCTCGCTGGCGTGGTTTGCTGGCCTGGCGGCCTGCGTCGCGCTCTTCTTTATTCCCTGATCAGGGAGTGGCTGCGGCCACGACGGTGCGGCCCTTGCTGCCGCCCTTGGCCTTGGGCTGCGCCTTGTTGGCGGCGGCCACCTTCACGGTCTTGGCGGGTGCGGCCTTGGCCACCGTGGCCTTGGGCGGCGCCGTGTTCGCCGTGTAGACGACGATGGCCTGGCCCGGCTTGAAGCGGCCGTTGGCGCTCATCTTGTTCCACTGCGCGACCTGCTCGGCCTTGACCTTGTAGCGGGCCGCGATGGCGGCGACGGTGTCGGCCTTGCCGGCCTTGAGGCTGACGCGGCGCAGCGGTGGCGCATCGGGCGCGAGGTTGAGGCTGGCGGTGTCGGCCAGGCGCTCCGACACGTCGGCGTGCACATGCTCGCCGCGTGGCACCAGCAGCGTGGAGCCGGCCTTGACCAGCATCTTGGGCGGGATCTTGTTGATGTCGCGCAGCAGGGCTTCGCTGGTGCCGGCACGCTTGGCGGCCTCGCCGGGGCTCATGGTCTTGGGCACGACCCAGGCCGTCCAGCTCGCCAGCGGGCCGCTGTGTCGCGCCAGGTTCTCGGCAAAGGCGCTGGCCTGGTCATAGGGCAGCAGCACCTGCGGCGTGGCGGCGGCCAGGATGACCGGCTTGTTCATCTGCGGGTTGAACTGCTGGAAGGTTTCCAGCGTGATGCCGGCGAGTTGGGCGGCCAGGGCCACGTCGATGTCGCGCTCGATCTTCACGCTCAGGAAATAGGGGTGGTTGGCCACCACCGGCAGCACCAGCGCATAGCGGTCGGGCGCGAAGACGATGTTCTTCACGGCCTGCAGCTTGGGCACGTAGTAGCGCGTCTCGTCCGGCATCTTCAGGCTGGCGTAGTCGGTCGGCAGCCCGAGCTTCTGGTTGCGCGCGATGGCCTTCTGCACATTGCCCTGGCCCCAGTTGTAGGCGGCCAGCGCCAGATGCCAGTCGCCGAACTGCTTGTGCAGGCGGCCCAGGTAGTCCAGCGCCGCCCGCGTGGAGGCGAGCACGTCGCGGCGGTCGTCGCGGAAGATGTTCTGCTTCAGGTCGAAGTCGCGGCCGGTGGCGGGCATGAACTGCCACATGCCGGTGGCCTTGGCCGTCGACACGGCGTGGGTGACGAAGGCGCTCTCCACGAAGGGCAGCAGGGCCAGCTCGGCGGGCATGCCGCGCTTCTCGACCTCGTCGAGGATGTGGAAGAGGTAGCGGCTGCCGCGCGTCGTCATGCGCTCGACGTAGTCGGGTCGGGCGCTGTACCAGGCCTCGGCCTTGCGCACCCAGTCGTCGTCGAGGTCCTGCAGCTGGAAGCCCTTGCGCACGCGGGCCCAGAGGTCGGCGTTCACTTCCGGGCCGTCGAGGTCGATCTTCTCGCCAGGGCGCAGGTTGTCTTCGAGCAGCTCGGCCGCCATCGTGCGCACCGGCACGGGAGCCACTGTGGGTTCGGCCGTGGCGCTGGCGACGGCAAGGGCGGCGGGAGGGGAGAGCGGGGTGTCCGGTGCGGCGACGTCCGCGGGCGGGGTGGTGGTGGCACAAGCGGCCAGCAGGGCGGCCAATACCAGAGGGGAGAGTCGGTGGATCAGGGTCATCGGAATCCGTTCTTCCATTCGCGCAGCGTGGCGAACACATCGACCGGGCTGGGCGCGGCCGGGAGTTTGAGGGGCGCGTGGCGGCGGGCGGCTTCGCGCAGCGCGGGTTCTGTACAGCGCAGGAAAGGGTTGATGCGGACTTCGTTGCCGATGCGACCCGGCAGCGTGGGCCGGTTCGCGGCGCGTTCGGTCTCGCACCAGGCGGCATAGGCCGCCAGGGCCGCGTTGCCGGGGTCCACCTCGCGCGCAAAACGCAGGTTGGACAGCGTGTATTCATGGGCGCAGCAGACGCGCGTCTCGGGTGGCAGCGCGGCCAGGGACTGCAGCGAGGCATGCATCTGCGCCGGCGTGCCCTCGAAGAGGCGGCCACAGCCGGCGCTGAACAGGGTGTCGCCGCAGAACAGCAAGGGATCGCCGCCGGGGACCTCGGCGGCAAAGTAGGCGATGTGACCCGCCGTGTGGCCGGGCACGTCCATGACGGCGAAGTTCAGGCCCAGCAGTTCGACCGCGTCGCCGCCCTGCAGGCGCTGCACCGGCTCGGGCATCTTCTCGTGGGCGGGTGCGTAGATGGGGCCCTTCAGGCGAGGGCGCAGTGCTTCGACGCCACCGACATGATCGCCATGGTGGTGGGTCAATAGAATGCCGGCGAGCGTCAGGCCCCGGGCGTCGAGCACAGCCGCCACCGGCGCTGCGTCACCGGGATCGACGACGAGGGCCTCGCGGCCGTTGTCCAGCAGCCAGAGGTAGTTGTCGTCGAAAGCGGGAATCGGCGTAAGCGTCAAAGGCGCATCACCCATGACAGATAAAGCGCCGAGTATAGATTTGGCAGCCTGGCTGCAAACCCCGCCGGGACAGCACCTGCTTGCCTGGGAGCAGGCCCAGGTCGATGCGGCCGTGACCGATCTGTTCGGGTTTCACGCCTTGCAGCTCGGCCTGCCCGAACTGGACGGTCTGCAGACCAACCGCATGACGCACCGCTGGCTGGCCGGCCGCGACCTGCTTTGCGACTTCGACGCCCTGCCTTTCGAGAGTGCCAGCCTCGATCTCGTGCTGCTGCCGCACGCGCTGGAGCTGGCGCCCGACGCCCATGCGCTGCTGCGCGAGGTCGAGCGAGTGCTGCGGCCTGAGGGGCGCCTCATCGTCTTCGGCCTGAACCCGGCCAGCCTGTGGGGCCTGCGGCAGAACCTGGGGCGGCTCAAGCGCCGTGGCGAGCCCTATCTGCCGCGTGACGGCGACTTCATCGGCTACTGGCGGCTGCGCGACTGGCTCAAGCTGCTGAGCTTCGATGTCGAGGCGGCGCGCTTCGGCATCTACCGCCCGCCGCTGCGCACGGACGCCTGGCTGCAGCGCTGGCGCTGGGTCGACGGCGTCGGCTCGCGCTGGTGGCCGGTGCTGGGCGCCGTCTATTTCATCCAGGCGGTCAAGCGCGTGCAGGGCATGCGCATGATCGGCCTGGCCAAGAATTCGCGCGCGGCGGCCAAGAAGGCGCCGGCCGTCGCGTTGAACAACCATCATCACAAGAAGAATGACTGAACCCACCAAGCCTGCGCTGGCCATCAAGAAGCCCCAGGTCACCATCTATACCGACGGCGCCTGCAAGGGCAACCCCGGCCCCGGCGGTTGGGGCGCCTGGCTGTCCAGCGGCGGTCACGACAAGGAACTCTTCGGCGGCGAGCGCGAGACGACCAACAACCGCATGGAGCTGACCGCACCCATCGAGGCGCTGGCCTCGCTCAAGCGCAGCTGCGACGTCGTCGTCTATCTCGACAGCGAGTACGTGCGCAAGGGCATCACCGAATGGATCGTCAACTGGCAGCGCCGCGGCTGGAAGACGGCCGACGGCAAGCCGGTCAAGAACGCCGACCTCTGGCAGCGCCTGGACGCGCTTCGCAAGCTGCACACGGTGGACTGGCGCTGGGTCAAGGGCCATGCCGGCGACCCCGGCAACGAACGCGCCGACATGCTGGCCAACAAGGGGGTGGCGTCGCTGAGCAAGCCGCGTCAGTAAAGTCCGCGTCAACCGAGCCCTCCGAGAACACTCATGAAGCTGCTGTTGCCACTGTTCGCCGCACTGCTGGCGGCCTCGTTCGCGCCGGCCAAGGCGGAGACTCGGATGGAGGCCCAAACCTACAGCGTGCTCTGCGCCAAGGTGATCTGCGGCCAGCTCAAGGTGGGGGAGTCGTCGCCGGAGCGGTTGATGGTGGACTACAGCTACCGCAACAACGGTCGCGGGCCTGACCAGACGGAGATGATGGTGTTCGCCGCCGACGGCGCCTGGCTGAGCTACCGCACCGAGGGCGTGTCCACCTACGGCGCTCGCATCGATGAGAGCTTCGAGCTCAAGGATGGCCGTGCCAGCTGGCGCTCGCCGGTGGACCGTGGCGACAAGCCCGGCGTGGGGCGGGATCTCGTCTACCTGCCCGTGCAGGCCAGCCCGGCCTGGGCCGGCCGCCTGGCCCAGACGCTGTTGAAGCGTCCCAACCAGCGCGCCGCCGCGCTGCCGGTGGGCCAGTTGAGCATCGAGCGCATGCAGACGTTGAAGCCGGCCGGCGCCGGCTATGAAGTCGGCCTCTATGCCATCGAGGGCCTGGACCTGGAGCCGAGCTATCTGTGGTTGCGCGAGGACAACCACGCACTGTTCGCCCAGGTCTCGCCGGGCTGGGGCGGCACGCTGCTGCAGGGTTTCGAGGCCGAGATGGATCGCCTCGCGGACGTGCAGAAAGCCGCCCAGCTGGCGCGCCTGGAGCGCCTGGCCAAGACGCTGCCCAAGTCGCTGCCGGGCCTGACCGTCATCGAGGGCGTGCACTGGTTCGATTCCCAGGCTGCCTTGCTTCGCGGTCCGTCCGATGTCTACCTGTTGGAGGGCCGCATCGCGGCCATCGCCAAGCCCGGCAGCCTGCCGAGCGCCGCACCCGAGCAGCGCATCAGCGGCAAGGGCCGCACGCTGCTGCCCGGCTTCATCGACATGCACGCCCACCTGGACGCCAGTGCGCTGCTGCTCAACCTGGCTTCGGGCGTCACCTCGGTGCGCGACGTCGGCAACAGCAACGCCGACCTGGCCGAACTCAAAGGCCGCATCGAGCGCGGCGAGGTGCTGGGCCCGCGCATCGCGGCCAATGGCTTCATCGAAGGCAAGAGCCCGTTCTCGTCGCAGGCCGACTTCGTGCCCGACAACCTGCCCGATGCCCTCGCCGCCATCGACTGGTATGCGGCCCATGGCTATCGCCAGCTCAAGCTCTACAACTCCATCCGTCCCGAATGGGTGAAGCCGATGGTGGCGCATGCGCGCGAGCTGGGCCTGCGCACTGGTGGCCATGTGCCGGCCTTCATGACGGCGCGCCAGGCCGTCGAGGCGGGCTATGACGAGCTGCACCACATCAACCAGGTCACGCTGAACTTCCTCGTCAGCAAGGGCGACGACACGCGCACGCTGCTGCGCTTCAACCTGCCGGGCGACAAGGCCGCCGATCTCAAGCTCAACGACCGCCGCACCCAGGACTTCCTCGCGCTGCTGAAGAAGAAGGGCACCGTCGTTGACGCGACGATGACTGCCTTCGAGGCCCAGTACACGCAGCGCCAGGGCCAGCCCAATCCGAGCTATGCCATGGTGGCTGCCAACCTGCCGGCCGTCGTGCAGCGGAGTTTTCTGTCGGCCGAGGTCGACATGGACGACACCAAGGCCAAACGCTGGGGCGCCAGCTGGAAGGTCATGACGGACCTGCTGCGCCGCATGTACGCGGCCGGCATCCCGCTGGTGGCGGGCACCGATGCGACGCCCGGCTTTGCGCTGCAGCGCGAGCTGGAGCTCTATGTGCAGGCCGGCATCCCGGCCGCGCAGGCGCTCAAGATCGCCACGTGGAACGGTGCCAAATACAGCGACCGGCTGAACGAGATCGGCAGCATCGAGCGCGGCAAGCGGGCCGACCTGGTGCTGGTGGACGGCGACCCGGTGGCCGACATCCGCGCCATCCGGCGCGTCGCGCTGGTCATCAAGGGCGGCCAGGCGCTGTCACCGTCGGCGCTCTATCAAACCATGGGCATCCTGCCCTTCGTGCCGTCGGCGGAGATCACGAAGTGAAGTTGCTGGCCGCACTGCTGCTTGCCGTGCCGCTGGCAGCCGGCGCCGACACCACGCTGCGCTACTGCACGGCCGGCAGCCCCAAGACCTTCGACCCGGCGATGACCGACAGCTATGTCGACCATGTCGCCCACATGCCGGTCTTCGGCACACTGGTCGAACCCAAGCGTGGCACGGACGAACTCATTCCCGGCCTGGCGCAGAGCTGGGCCATCAGCCCCGATGGCCTGGCCTACACCTTCGAGCTTCGCAAGGGCGTCACCTGGCACACCGTCGAGGGCTTCAAGCCCACGCGCGAGTTCAATGCCGACGACGTGCTCTTCACCTTCGGCCGGCTGCTCAGCCGCGACAGCGAATTCGCCAAGGCCTTCCCCAGCGTGTCGCCCTATGTGCTGTCCTTCGGCTGGGAAAAGCGGATCCGCAAGGTCGAGAAGCTCGGCGACCACCAGGTGCGCATCACGCTGGCCGAGCGCGACGCCTCCTTCCTGTCGGCCCTGAGCTTCACCTTCACGCTGATGCAGTCGGCCGAACTGGGCGCCCAGCTGCTCAAGGCCGGCACGCCGCATCGCATTGCGCAGATGCCGGTTGGCACCGGACCCTTCCAATTGAAGAGCTTCCGCGCAGACAGCGTCATCCGCTACGTGAAGCATCCGACCTGGTGGCGCAAGGCCGAGCGCCCGGTCGTCGACCAGCTCGTCTACGCCGTCACCCCCGACGCCAGCGTGCGCGCCCAGCGCCTCAAGCGCAACGAGTGCGACATCGCCGCCCCCGTCGGCCCGGCCGAACTCGACGAGCTGAAGAAGGACCCGGCCATCAAGCTCGCCACCGCGCCGGGCATGAACATCGGCATCCTGGCCTACAACACCCGGCGCCCGGCGCTGGCCAAGGTCGAGGTGCGCCAGGCCCTGGACATGGCCATCGACAAGGCCGCGATCGTGCGCACCGTCTACGGCGATGCCGGCACCCTGGCCACCAGCAATATCGCGGCCGCCAACTGGGCCCATGACGCAACGCTCAAGCCCACGCCCTACGACCCCGCCCGGGCGAAGGCCATGCTGGAGAAGGCCGGCGTGCTGCCGCTGAACATCACGCTGTGGGCCATGCCCGTGGTGCGCAACTACAACCCCAACGGCCAGCGCATGGCGCAGATGATCCAGGCCGACTGGGCCAAGGTGGGCGTCACGGCGCGCATCGTCACCTACGAGTGGGGTGAGTATCTGCGGCGCATCGATGCCGGCGAGCACGACACGGCGCTCAGCGGCTGGAACAGCGACCCCGAGCCCGCCAATACCTTCGGCCAGCTCGCCTGCGGCGCCAACAACGGCGCCTTCTGGTGCAACCCGGCCTACGACAAGCTGCTCGCCGAGGCGCGCCAGACCCTCAAGCAGGAAGAGCGCAAGGCCATCTATGCCAAGGCCCAGCGCATCGCCATGCAGGAGCTGCCCTGGACGCCGATTGCCAGCGGGCGCATCGCCGTGCCCGAGCGGGCGACGGTCAAGGGTTTTGTCCTGGACCTCGACGGCGGCACCTATTTCGACGGCGTGACTCCGCGCTAAACAAGGAAAACGACATGAGCATCAAGAGCGACAAATGGATCCGCCGCATGTGCGAGCAGCACGGCATGATCGAGCCCTTCGAGCCCGGCCAGGTGCGTGAGCAGGACGGCCGCAAGATCATCAGCTACGGCACCTCGAGCTACGGCTACGACATCCGCTGCGCGCCGGAGTTCAAGGTCTTCACCAACATCCACAGCACGGTGGTGGACCCGAAGAACTTCGACGAGAACAGCTTTGTCGACATCAACAAGGACCTCTGCATCATCCCGCCCAACAGCTTCGCGCTGGCGCGCACGATGGAGTACTTCCGCATCCCGCGCAATGTGCTGACGGTCTGCCTGGGCAAGAGCACCTATGCCCGCTGCGGCATCATCGTCAACGTGACGCCCTTCGAGCCGGAATGGGAAGGCTATGTGACGCTGGAGTTCAGCAACACGACGCCGCTGCCGGCCAAGATCTACGCTGGCGAGGGCTGCGCCCAGGTGCTGTTCTTCGAGAGCGACGAGGTCTGCGAGGTCAGCTACAAGGATCGGGGCGGGAAGTACCAGGGGCAGGTGGGGGTGACCTTGCCGAAGGCCTGAGGTGGAGCTAGCCGCCAGCGACGAGCCATGAGAGGACGGCCAGGACGAAAACGCAGAGGAGAGCTGCGAGCCAACGTTCACGCCGCGCGGTGATGGCCGGCGTGCCGTCGGCAGTGTTGGGCGGGAGGTTGCGCAGCGAGCGCTGCCTTTCCCGCATGTCGGCAAGCCTGAGCAGAACAAGGACGGCGAACACTGCAACGAATGTGGCGGTGAGGAGTACCTGTGCCGTCGACATGACGCTCAGCCCCGCATCAGCGCCAGATACTGGATCAGCCCCATCCGCCCCGCTCGCATCACCCGCTTGTGATTCCACCTGAACAACGGCGCCAGCAGCGGCGCCGTCCAGCGCAGGATGCCCGGCGGCAGCGTGACGCGCCAGACGAAGGTGACGTCGGTATGGCTGCCCGCCTCGGGCAGGGCCTGCTTCATCAGCCAGATGCCTTCTCCCGCCAGCGTGCCGGCCGCCCGGGCGCGCAGGCGCTCTTCCTTCAGCACCTCGGTCACTTCCAGCTGCAGGTGCAGCCGGTAGCCCAGGCCGGTGCGGAAGGTGATTTCCTGCAACAGCCCCACGCCGGTGCCGTCGCCGCTGCGCAGCTTGCGCACCCCCACGACGCCTGGCCACCAGCGTGGCCAGTGCTCGGTTTCGGTGATGGCCTGCCAGACGCGGGGAACCGGCGCATCCAGGCGCCAATGGCTGACGAGATCAAAAAAAGCGATTTGAGACATGCAAAGGGGATACGCCGGGCTACCCAGGGTAGATGCCGAGGTTTACGCTGCATCCGGAATTCTTACCGCTGCGTATCAGCTTTCCATGACCTCCCCCGCCGCCACCCCCGTCCAGGCCCGCGCCATCCGCCGCCGCCTGCTGGAGCGCGTGGCCGACACCGACGACAGCCACCAGACCGTGCCCGCGGGCCCGGCCGGCTGGCAGCCTTTCGGCCAAGGGGTGGAGATCAAGGTCTTGCATGAAAACGACGGCATTCTGAGCTATCTGCTGCGTTTCGCGCCCGGCGCCCGCCTCGAAGCCCACCGTCACCCGGTGGACGAGGAATGCCTGGTGCTGGAGGGCGTGCTCAAGGTCGGCAGCCAGATCGAGGTCGGCCCCGGCGGCTACCACCTGGCCCGTGCCGGCAGCCTGCATGCCAGCATCAGCACCGAGACCGGTGCCACCATCTTCCTGCGCGGCGCCGAGCCGCACGTGGACCAACTGTTGGTTTGAGGACATCACATGACCCTGCCACACCCCACCGAGACCGGCGAAGAGCCGCCGAACCCGGCGCTGCTGTTCGACGACGTCGATCCGCATGACGCCGAACTGGACGAGCCCTGCGTGGCCGAGGCGGCCGCCGCCAAGGCGGGCTGCCCGACGCTGGACGACGCCCAGCTTGCCGCCTGGATAGACGGCATCGTCGAGCACGACGAGCGCGCGCTGCTGGCCCTGTATGAGGCGACGCTGTCGCGCGTCTATGGCCTGGTGCTGCGCCTGGTGCGCCGCAGCCAGCTGGCCGAGGAGGTCGCCGAGGAGGTCTATTTCCAGGTCTGGCGCCAGGCGCCGCGTTTCGACGCCGAGCGCGGCCGGCCGCTGACCTGGCTGCTGGGCATGGCCCGTTCGCGCGCCATCGACGCCATTCGCCGCGAGGCCCGCTTCCAGCATGAGGAGCTCGACGAGGAGAGCGTGCCGCTGTCGGCGCCGGCCGCCGACTCCGGCGACGAGCTGCTGTCCGTGGCCCAGGGCCATGCCGAACTGCACCGCGCCCTGCTGCTGCTCAAGCCCCAGCCGCGCCAGCTCGTCGCGCTGGCCTTCTTCAATGGCCTGTCGCATGAAGAGATCGCCAGCCAGACCAGCCTGCCGCTGGGCACGGTCAAATCGCAGATCCGCCGCGCCTTGATCACGCTTCGGGAAGCCTTGGGCGACACTGGCGCCCATGCGCTGCCGGCCTGAAGGGGGACGCCATGAAGACGATGCCCACCATCCCTGAATCCGACGACGACAGCAGCGACCTGAGCCCCCTGCTCAGCGAGCCCTTTGCCCAGGCCTGGGTCACGCCGACGCCGGGCCTGCCGGGCCGCCTGGGAGAGCGCCTGGGCGGGCGCCTCGCCCAGTCCCTGAAGGCCGAGGCGGGCATGATCACCGTGCGCCGCCGCAAGGCCGAAGCCGAAACCCTCGCCGAAGGCGCCCAGCGGCGCTGGCTCTACCGCGCACCGGCCGCCCGCACGCTGCGCCGCGGCGAACCGCGGGCCGCCAGCGTCATCGAATTGCAGGCCGGTGCCCAGCTCATGCTGCCACCGGGCGGAGCGCGTGAGTTCCTGGTGTTGCGCGGCAGCCTGGAGATCGACGCCGAGAGCCTGAGCTTGCGCGACTTCCTGCTGCTGCCGGCGGGCAGCAGCACGGTGCTCGGCAGCCGCGACGGCGCCCATGTCTTCGTGCGCGAAGCCGACAGCGACAGCGTGAAGCGCACGCTGGTGCGCGATGTGGAAGCCGGTTGGCCCGAGTTCGCGCCCGGCATCCGCCGCCGCGTGCTGTGGACGGCCGGCGGCCAGGCCGCGCTGCTCTACCGCGCCGACCCCGGCGCCAGCGTGCCCAACCACAGCCACGGCCACGACGAGGAATGCCTGATGGTGCAGGGCGAGCTCTTCCTCGACGACGTGCTGCTGCAGCAGGGCGACTACCAGCTGGCCCCAGCCGGCACCGGCCACCGCATCACCGAGACCGACACCGGCGTGGTGCTCTACGCGCATGGCGACCTCGACCTGCAGTTCTTCTGACTTGAATCGCATCAGCGGCAGTTAAGGGCGGCTTTTCCAGCTTTTTCCGCCCTTCAGTTTTCGCCGGCCCCGGCACGATGGCGGCACACGCCAGAAGTCCGCCGAGGCCAACATGCTCATTCCGTTGCACCTGATCCCCATCCCCGCCGATGAACCCCGCGGCCTGGGCGACCCGGGCCATGTGCACAGCGGGCTCAAGATCGCGCAGGGCGTGCATCTGGGCGACATCCGCGCCCTGGGCCTGACGGTAGCCAGCGCCACCAGCGGCCCCGTCAGCACCGCTGATCTGCTGCGCTTCGGCCAGCTGATGAACGACGCCGGCCTGGCCATCAACCCGACGCGCATGCTCTACGACCGCCAGTACGCCTACGAGCGCCTGGCCGACGGTCATGGCAGCAACCATCCCGGCCTGCGCGAGTTGGCCCTCGATCTCTTCGAGGCCTACCAATCCGCCGGCGAATGGATAGGGATGACGCACTGAAGCCCCTCGTCCAAGGAGTACCTTGGCCGGTCCCCCGAGGGGACGGCGATGCTTGCCGGATTGACCGACAAGCACATCGCCCAAGGCGGGCCGGCTAGGGAGCGGCCCGGCGCTCGGCCCGCAACTCCCGGCGCGCGGTGTCATTCGTCCCCCAATCACGGGGCTTTCCGCGCGCTTGTGGGCTTTGCCCCCAATCCCGGGGGCTTTCCCCAGGCCGAAGCCTGGCTTTCCTCACCCGGGGCATGCGGCCCTTGCGGGTTACGCTCGCGGTTTCGTCCTTCTGCCGAACCGCTCCATGACACGACATTCCCTTTCGCTGCTGGCTTTGGCCGCGCTGGCCGCCACCGCTGCCCATGCCGATGAAGGCATGTGGATGCCCAAGCAACTGCCGCAGATCGCCAAGTCCCTGAAGGCCGGCGGCCTGGCCCTGGACCCGGCCAAGCTCAAGGAGCTGACCGACTTCCCGATGGGCGCCGTCGTGGGCATTCCCGGCTGCACGGCCAGCTTCGTGTCGCCGCAGGGCCTGGCGGTCACCAACCACCACTGCGCCTACGGCAGCATCCAGTACAACTCCAAACCCGACCGCGACCTGCTGAAGAACGGCTTCTACGCCGTCACGCTGGCCGATGAGCTGCCCGCCGCGCCCGGCACCCGCATGTGGGTGACCGTGGACATGAAGGACGTCAGCGCCGAGATCCTGAACGACAAGACCCGTGCCCTGACCGGCAAGGCCCGCACCGACGCCATCGAGACGACCCAGAAGGGCCTCGTCGCCGCCTGCGAGGCCGACAAGGGCCACCGCTGCACCGTCCATGCCTTCTTCGGCGGCCTGCAGTACCAGCTGATCAAGCAGCTCGAGATCCGCGACGTGCGCCTGGTGCACGCGCCGGCCACCGGCGTGGGCCTGTTCGGCGGCGACGCCGACAACTGGGTCTGGCCGCGCCACACCGGCGACTACAGCTTCTACCGTGCCTACGTCGGCGCCGATGGCAAGCCGGCCGATTTCAGCAAGGACAACAAGCCCTACACGCCCAAGCATCACCTGAAGATGCCCAGCAGCCCGCTGAGCCAGGGCGACTTCGTCATGGTGGCCGGCTATCCGGGCGGCACCGACCGCCACCGCCTGCCGCGCGAAGTCGACTTCGCCTTCGGCTGGCAGCAGCCCGCCCAGGCCAAGGCCATGGGCGAGGCCATCGACCTCATCAAGGCCGAAACCGCCGGCCGCCGTGACGGCGAGATCAAGATGGCGTCCCGCATGCAGGGCCTGCAGAACTACTACAAGAACCTGCAGGGCCAGCAGCAGAGCTACGACGGCAGCGACATCCTGGCCCGCAAGCAGGCCGAGTTCGACAAGCTCAAGGCCTGGGTCAACGCCTCGCCCGAGCGCAAGGCGCGCTACGGTGCCGACATCGCCGCCACCGAGAGCCTGCTGGCCGAGCGCCAGGCCATCCTGCGCGCCGAATACCTGGGCAACTTCATCACGCCGGCGCTGCTGAACTCCGCCCGCCAGCTCTACCTGGTGGCGCAGGAACGTGCCAAGCCCGACGCCGAGCGCAAGGCCGGCTACCAGGAGCGCGACCTGCCGCGCCTGCGCGCGAACCAGCAGCAGTTGGACCGCCGCTATGACGAGCAGACCGACAAGCGCGTCGTCGCCCACTTCCTGGCCCAGTACCTGGCCCAGCCGGCCAACACGCTGAACCCGGCGTGGCTGGACGCGCTCGGCCTGAAGGCCGGCCAAGACGAAGCCGGCATCCGCGCTCAGCTCGACAAGGTCTTTGCCGGCAGCAAGCTGTCCGACAGCGCCTTCCGCATGGGCTGGCTGGACAAGGACGCGGCCGCTTTCAAGGCCAGCGATGACGCCTTCCTCAAGGCTGCCGTGGCGCTCTACGACGACGACCGCCGCCTCGAGACCCGCGACAAGGAATTGGGCGGCAAGCTGCAGAAGGCCTACGCCGGCGTGCAGCAGGCCATGATCGACTACCACGCCAGCCGCGGCGAAGCCGTCTACCCCGATGCCAACAGCACGCTGCGCATCAGCTACGGCAAGGTCGAGGGCCGCAGTCCCGGCACCGACGGCAGCACCTGGACGCCGTTCACGACGCTGCGCGGCATCGTCGCCAAGCACAAGGGCCCGGACGAGGCCGGCGGCGAATTCAACGCGCCCGCCGAGCAGCTCGCCGCCATCAAGGCGCGCAACTTCGGCAAGTACTACGTCAAGTCGCTGGATTCGGTGCCCGTGAACTTCCTGTCCACGCTGGACACCACCGGTGGCAACTCCGGCTCGCCGGTGCTGAACAAGAACGCCGAACTCGTCGGCCTGCTGTTCGATGGCACGCTGGACGCGGTGATCGCCGACTGGAGCTTCGACCCCAAGATGGTCCGCAGCATCTCGCTGGATGCGCGCTACATGCTGTGGCAGATGAGCACCGTCGACAAGACGACGCGCCTCTTGGACGAGATGGGCGTGAAGTAGCCCACCCCCGAGGCGCTTGACGCGCCTCCCCCTCAAGGGGGCGCTGCCAGTGGCCCGGCAAAGCCGGTTCCACGGCAGCCGCTGGAGGAGAAGAACGGCAGCGTTTCGCTGCCGTTCTTCGTTTCGTGCCTACTCCTTCACTACCGCCTCGACCTGGATGCGCAGGTTCACGTCCATCTTGAAGCCCCAGTCCTTGCCCGCCACGAGGCCGAAGTCCTCGCGGTTGAACGTGCCCGAGGCGTCGGCGCCGCACCAGTCGCGCTTGAACAG
Source organism: Roseateles sp. P2_H4 (assembly GCF_056403315.1). Lineage (NCBI taxonomy): Bacteria > Pseudomonadati > Pseudomonadota > Betaproteobacteria > Burkholderiales > Sphaerotilaceae > Roseateles > Roseateles sp. P2_H4. The sequence continues at coordinate 143,105 of NZ_JBFUFR010000003.1, forward strand.
GGGGTGGGGCATGCACTTGAGCTGGTGGATGGTCAGCGTCATCGGTTGGGTGCGGCCGTTCAGCGTCAGCTCACCGACCAGCTTGGCCGGCACAGCGCCCTCGAAGCGGCCCTTGAAGCTGGCGCCGGGGTTCTTGGCGACATTGAAGAACTGCTCGCCCTTGGCCCAGGCGTTCATCGCTTCCAGGCCGAAGTCGATGCTGGCGAGATCCATCTGCACGTCGACGCTGCCGCTGCCATTGGCCTTGTCGTAGACGATGCTGCCCGAGTTCTTCGTCAGCTTGCCGCGCCAGTAGGACATGCCCATGTGGTCGGCCTCGAAGCTGGGGTAGGTGTGGGCCGGGTCGACCACATAGGTAGCCGGCGCGGCCTGGGCCAGCGTGGCGGCGAACAAGACGGGGAGCAGGGTCAGTCGGTTCATGGGAGTCTCCGGTGAAGGGTGATGAGAGGCGCTTGCCTGACACTATGACGAAGCGGGCCGCGCGATTTCGACAGCGGCCCGCAAATTGGTTTGCCGACATGATCGCCCGACTCCTCATCGCCTTGCTCGCGCTGGCCCTTGCCGCCTGCGCACCCCTGAAGCCCCAGCCCAGCGCCGAGAAGCGCTACAGCGCCGCCGAGTTGCTCGCGCTGCGCCCGGCTGATTTCTACTGGCCGGCGATGTCGACAGCCGGCGAGCAGGCCCAGCGTGAAGCGGCCCTGGCCGACATCCGCGCCCGCATCGCGCTGCCGCCCGGCCCCGAGCGTGACGCGGCCCTGCCCAGGCTCTTCGATCTCGTGGCCCAGTACAACCTCGAGATCGACGCCGCGCGGCCGCTGCTGCTGCAGGCCCTGCCGACGCTGGCCGGCCGCGACGCGGACTACCAGCGAGCCCTGCTGACGGCGGCACGCGCGCTGTATGGGGCCGAAGCCGAGTTCGCCCTGCAGCCGCTGCTGACCCAACTGACGGCAAGCAAGCCCTTCGCCATCGCGGCCTACACGCTGAAGGCGGCCAACCCGGGCCATGCCGAGTTCATCCGCGATCTCGTGCCGCGCCAGTTCCCCCAGTGGCGCGACGACCCGCGGTTGGTGGCGTTGATGGACGACGTGGCGCCCGTGCGCATGGCCCAGCCGCCGCTGGCCGAGCTGCTCGCCGCGCCGCTGCGGCCCGGCCTGCCGGTCATCTTCAGCCTGCAGCGCCCCGGCCGCGTGGACATGGGCCTGGTGCTGGTGCGTGCTGCCGACGGCCGTTTCGTGCGCGATGCGCGCGGCCAGCTCTTCGCCCAGCCCCAACTGGCGCTGTCACGCAGCGGCCTGCCCGGCACCATCACCAATGGCAACACGCCGCAGGGCGTCTTCACCATCGTCGGCGCCGGTACGGCCACCAATCCCAACATCGGCCCCACGCCCTATCTGCACAGCAAGCTGCCCGTCGAGGCGACGGTGGCCGAGTTCGAGCATGCCGACACGCCGGCCGCCTGGAGCGAGGAGCTGTACGAGAGCTTTCTGCCGCCCAGCTGGCGCGGCTTCGCCGCCATCAAGGAAGCCTGGCTGGCCGGCCGCGCCGGGCGGGACGAGCTGCTCATCCACGGCACGACGATCAACCCGGCCTATTACGCCGGCAGCCGCTACTTCCCCGGCACGCCGCAGCAGGGCTGCATGATCTCCAACGAAGACTGGGACCCGGCCACGGGCCGCCTGATGGCGAGCCGGCAGCTGACGCTGGCACAGGCCTATGCCGCCGCCGGTGCGCGCGCCGACCTGGCGGGCTACCTCGTCGTCGTGGAGCTTGCGGGGTCCGGGCCGGTGATGCCGGCCGAGGGGCTGGCGCTGGTCAGCGCCGCGGGGCGTTGACACTCAGTCTTCGGCGCCCAGATTGGCGTGCACCCGCTCCAGCAGCGCCAGCAGTTGGTCGCACTCCACCTTGCTGAGGCCCTGCATCGCGGCCTGAGCGAGCTTGTCGCCCTGCACACGCACGGCCTCCTGCGCGGCCGCGCTCTCGGGTGACAGACGCAGGCGCTGCACGCGGCGATCGTCGGGGTCGGTCTCGGCCAGCAGCAGGCCGCGCTCCTTCAGGCCGGCGATCAGCCGGGCGATCTGCGCCTTGTCGCGGCCGCTCTTGGCCACCAGCTCGCTCGGTGTCGCGCCGGGGTGGCGCGCGAAGAAGCCCAGCGCCTTGGCCTCCATGTGCGTGACCGCCGACGGCCCGTCGCGCAGCGCGCGGAACTGGCGGCTGCGGAACAGGTGCATCAGCGTGTGGATGGTCTCGAAGACCTCCGACGCGACGCTGGCTTTATGGTTGACATTGTCAACTTTATTCTTCATGATGGATGACATTATCAACCAATGCAATCCATCATGAGCCTGGTGCCTGCACGCCGCATCCAACGAATCCGCTATGAGATCCAGCGCCGCGAGCTGCGCGTCAGCCGCGTCGAGCCGCGCGGCGACCGCTTCGTCGCCATCACGGTGCAGGGCGAATCCCTGCGCGACTTCGCCTCCGCTTCCTTCGACGACCACGTCAAGCTGATGCTGCCCGACGGGTCAGGCGGCCAGCTGATGCGCGACTACACGCCGCGCGCCTTCGACACGCAGCGGGGCGAGCTGGTGCTCGAGTTCGCGCTGCACGGAGATGGCCCCTTTGCGGGCTGGGCCGCGCAGGCTGAGGTGGGCCAAATGCTGACGGTGGCCGGCCCGCGCGGCTCCATGGTGATCCCGACGGACTACGACTGGCACCTGCTCGTCGGCGACGACAGCGCCTGGCCCGCCATCGCGCGCCGTCTGGAGGAGCTGCCGGCCGGTGTGCGCGTGGACGTGCTGCTGCTGATGCCCGACGCACCGGCCTGGCCCGCTGGCAGCTCGGTCACGCCGCAGTACTTCGCCACTCCCGAGGCGCTGGCGCAGGCCCTGCGTGAGTTGGCACTGCCCGCAGGCGAGGGCTTCGTCTGGTGTGCCGGCGAGGCCCAATGGATGGCCGCGTTGCGCGACGTGCTGCTGCGCGAGAAGGGCCACCCGAAGGAAGCCATGAAGGTCGCGGCTTATTGGAAGCAGGGCGCCACCGGCTACCACGCACGGCTGGACGACGACGCGCCGGCGCGCTGAGGCGTCATTCCACGAACCGCATCCCGCCGTACTCCCAGCGCCAAGGCACACCCGTCTCGCCGAGGATGAACTTCACGAGCTGGGGAAAGGCCGGCTCGGCCCGCACGTCGTTGGCCAGGATGACGACGCAGCGCCGGCTGGCCTTGACGCAGACCCAGGTGTTGCCGGTGCTGTCGTCGTGCCCGCCCTTGTAGAAGCCCGGGCCCTGCGGCCCGTCGAAGACGATGACGCCCAGGCCCGCGGCCAGGTCGGCGCGGCGCCGCGCGGGCGGCAGCTCCGGCTGCAGCGTCGGGAACTGCGAGGCCGTCGTGATCGGCAACTGGGGCGAGGTCAGCGCGGCGGCGCCCTCGGGCGACAGCGTGACGCCCTTGATGTAGCCGGCCGCCATGAGGGCCATGTCGGCGATGCTCGTGTCCATGGACCCGGCCAAGCGCACCTTGCTGCGCTCGTCGTGGGGCACGGCCTGGCCGTCCAGGGTCCAGCCGTCGGCGAGGTTGGGCCGGAAATCGGGCCGCCACATCATGCCGGTGCGCTTCATGCCGAAGCGGTCGAACACGCGGCGCTGGATCTCGGCGCCCATGTCCAGACCCAGGCCGCGCTCCATGACGAACTGCAGCAGGATGAGCCCTTCGCCCGAGTACGCGTAGCGCGTGCCGGGGTCGAAATGCATGCGCAGCTTGCGGTCGGGTTCGAGAAAGGCGAAGTTGGCGAAGCCGCTGCTGTGGGTCAGCAGCATGCGCGCGGTCAGGCGGCGCCAGCGCTCGTCGCCGGCCAGATGGCGCCAGGGGCCGTATTTGCTGTCGTGGGGGTAGTCGGGCAGCGGCTTGTCGAGGTAGTCGGCCAGCGGCCGGTCCAGTGACAGCTTGCCGCGCTCCACCTGCTGCATGACGGCAAAGCCGAACACGGTCTTGGTCAGCGAGGCGCCGTACATGACCGTGTCGACCAGCAGCGGCTCGCCCGCTGCATTGCGCTTGCCGTAGGCGCCGACGTGCACGACCTGGCCATCGTCGACGACCGCCACGGCCAGGCCCTGGGCCTGCGTGGCGGCCATCAGCCGCGCCGCCTCGGCGGCTATGGCCTCGCTGGTCGGCATGGCGGGCTGGGCGAGGGCGCTCAGCAGGGGCAGGGCGGCCAGCAGGCCGGCGAATCGGGTCAGGTGCATGGAGCCTCCTGGCCGCAAGCCTAACGGCTGTTCAAATCGGCCGCACATGCCGTCCCTCCTCCTCACCCCACCCACCCTCGACAGCGCCGACGAGCTGCTGCGCTTCGAGACCGACAACCGCGCCTTCTTCGAGGCCCGCATCAATTCGCGGCCCGCCAGCTATTACTCGCCCGAAGGCGTGCGCGCCGCCATTGCGCTGGCCGAGCGCGAGGCGGCCGAGGACAAGGGCTACCAGTTCCTCGTCCGCGCCGAGGCCGGCGAACTGGTCGGCCGCATCAACCTGATCGGCGTGAAGCGCAGCCACTTCCAGATGGCCGACCTGGGCTACCGCATGGCCGAGTCGGCCTGTGGCAAGGGTTACGCGAGCGAGGCCGTGCGGCTGGTGCTGGCCAAGGCCTTTGGCGAGCTGGGCCTGGCGCGCGTGGAGGCGAATGCACGCGTCGGCAACGAGGGATCGATCAAGGTGCTGCTGCGCAATGGCTTTCGCGAGTTCGGCCGCTCGCAGCGCAGCTTTCTGCTCGACGGCGTCTGGCACGACCGCCTGCATTTCGAGCGGCACGCCGGCTGAGCCCTGAGCCCTGACCCTGCCCTGACCTTCAGGGCAGGCGGCGCAGCGTCTTCTGCAGCGGCGCCTGCAGCCGTTCGCGCTGGCCCGCGTCGGTCACGTCCAGCACGCCGGCCAGCAGCGGCCACAGGAATTCGCGCAGATTGTGCAGGTCGGTCAGCGCGGTCTCGTCCCAGGCCTGGGCCTGCTTCAGCGGCTGCAGCAGCCGGTCCAGCCAGGCCTGCAGGGCGGCCTCGTCCGGCTTGAGCCTGAGCTGCAGCTGCAGCGCCGCGCGCGCCAGGCGCTGGCCCTCGCCGTAACGGTAGGCATGTCGATGGTCGGCCAGCACCTGGCTGCTGATGGCGTCCAGCAGCAGCTGGCGCTCGGCCGGGCCCAGCGCCGCGTTCATGCCGAGTTGAAGGGCCAGGTCGGCACCATGGGCCACGCCGTGGCGCCAGCCTTCGCCAGCGACGAGACCGCGGTAGTCGCGCACGCCCGCCAGGAAGCGCGCCGCGCGGTCCACCAGCTCGGCGCGCTGCTCGTCGTTCATGAAGGGCTTGAGCCGGTCGGCCCGCGCCACCTCGGCCAACGTCAGCACCGCAAAGGGCTGGTGCACGCCGGCCATATCGGGTGGGACAGCGGGCTTGGCATCCAGCACGGCGACCAGATCGGCGCGCAGCCGCTGCAAGGTGGCCGCCTCCAGCTTGGCATCCCGCGCCCAGGCGGCGATCTGCTCGAAGGCGATGTCGTCGCGCAGCCGGGGATCGAGTTCGGCGAGGCAGGGCAGCAGGGCGATGGCCTGCTGCTGGATGCGAGCGGGGTCGCTCTCGGTCTTCAGATCGGCGGGTGGCGCGCAGGGCTGCGGGGTCGGCGCGCCGTGGGCGGCCAGGGCCAGCGACGAAAGCAGGGCGGCGGCGAGGGTCTTCATGCGCCGCAGTAGCGCATGCCCGCGCGCCCCAGGCAAGAAGTCAGGCCGTCGGGTAGGTCCCGGGAACAAGGATGTCGCGCGTCACATTCGTCAGCTGCGTATGGCCGCAGAAGGCCATCGTCACGTCCAGTTCCTTGTGCAGGATGGCCAGCGCCTTGGCCACGCCTTCCTCGCCCATGGCGCCCAGGCCATAGGCCATGGCGCGGCCGATCATGGTGCCTCTCGCGCCAAGAGCCCAGGCCTTCAGCACATCCTGGCCGGAGCGGATGCCGCCATCCATCCAGACTTCCGTCTGCCCGCCCACCGCGGCCGCGATGGCCGGCAGCGCATGGATGCTGCTCGGCGCGCCGTCGAGCTGGCGCCCGCCGTGGTTGCTGACGACGATGGCGTCGGCCCCCGCCTGCACGGCGAGCCTGGCGTCCTCCACGTCCATGATGCCCTTCAGGATGAGCTTGCCACCCCATTGCTCCTTGACCCAGGCGATGTCGGCCCAGGACAGGCGCGGGTCGAACTGCTCATTCGTCCAGGCCGACAGCGAGCGCATGTCGCTGACGCCTTTCACGTGGCCGACGAGGTTGCGGAAGGTGTGGCGCTTGGTGCCCAGCATGCCCAGGCACCAGCGCGGCTTGGTGGCCAGGTTGATGAGGTTGGCGAGCGTCGGCCGGGGCGGCGCGGTGAGGCCGTTCTTCAGGTCCTTGTGACGCTGGCCGATGACCTGCAGGTCCAGCGTCAGCACCAGGGCCGAGCACTTGGCCGCCTTGCAGCGCTCGATCATGCGGGCCATCGCCTCGCGATCGCGCATCATGTAGAGCTGGAACCAGAAGGGTGCCGCGGTGTGCTCGGCGATGTCCTCGATGGAGCAGATGCTCATCGTCGACAAGGTGAACGGGATGCCGAACTTCTCGGCCGCCCTCGCGGCGTGGATCTCGCCGTCGGCGTGCTGCATGCCGGTCAGGCCCACGGGCGCGATGGCCACGGGCATCCTGGCCGCCTGACCCACCATCGTCACCGCCGTGCTGCGGCCCTCCATGTTGACGGCCACGCGCTGGCGCAGCTTGATGGCCTGGAAGTCGCTTTCATTGGCCCGGTAGGTCGTCTCCGTCCAGGAGCCCGAATCGGCGTAGTCGTAGAACATGCGCGGCACGCGCTTCTGGGCGAGCTGGCGCAGGTCTTCGATGCAGGTGATGACGGGCATGGCGCGGGGAGGGCGGTGGGAGCAGTCGTGGATTCTCGACTGCGCCGCGCCCGCGAGTTCTCAGCGCGATGAGTTTTTGGCGCGCCCGCCGCCGGCGTCAGTAGTTGACCGTCGTCGGCCCGGCGTCGCGTGATGAGGGTTTCAACAACTGGCTCAGCGTGCCGGCCATGGCCGCCGCGACGCCCGCGGCCAGGTGCCCCGCCTTGCGCCAGCCCCGCGGCTTTGCGCGCTCGCTGCGCCTTTGCTCGCGCTGGGCGACCGCGTGCACGAGGGCGATTTCCTGCTGGCGCTCCTGGATCAGGAAGATCAGCCGGTTGGGATCGGCGAAGCGCTGCGCCAGCGTGCTGACGACCTTGAGCTCACGCGTCTGCACCCGCACGCCCTGGGGGCGCAGCGTGCAGCCCAGATTGCGGCTGCGCAGGTAGAGGGCCTTGGCGGCCAGGCGGTCGGGCAGGCAGCCCACGCCGGCGAACAGGCAGTTGGCCAGATTGAAGCAGGCTTCGGCGTGGCCCGCCGCAGCAGCCGCCACATAGGCCGACAGGCCGCGCTCCTCGTCGGCCGGCCCGCCACTGCCCGTCATCAGCACGCGCCCGTAGTGGAAGCGGCCGATGGCGCTGCCGCGCGCCGCGGCCATCTCCAGCAGAGGGCGCGCCAGCGCTGCGTCGGCCGGCAGCCCCAGGCCTTCGAGCTGGCACAGGCCCAGCATGGCCAGGCCGTCGCTGTCGCCGCCATCAGCCGCGGCGCGGAACCAGCCCACGGCGCGGGCATAGTCGGGCGGCGTGGCCTGGAACAGCTCCAGCCCATGTTGCAGGGGGTTGATGGCCGTCGCGTCGAAGTTCGCGGCGTGCAGGGGTGGGGCGAGGCCCGGATCTCGGGAGTTCATCCAACGACAGTCTTGTTGCAAGGGCGCGGTGGCGCCTAATCCCTAGATTGTGGGCATGCACGGGAGGCGGCATCGATTGCGCCGCCTGACTCTTGCAAGGTGTAACTTGTTGGGCGCGCGGGTCGTGAAATATTCCGCACTGCGCGCTTGGCGCCGCGGCCTGGCCGTCAGAAGTTGATCGTCGTCGGGCCGGCGTCGCGCGATGCCGGCCGCAGATATTGACCCAGCGTGCCGGCCATGGCCGCCACCACGCCAGCGGCCATCCTGCCCGCGTTGTGCAGCGCGCCCGGCTTGGCGGGGCTCGAGGAGCGCTCCTGCGCCGGGCCGGGCTCGGCGACGGCATGCGCCAGGGCCAGCTCCTGCTGACGCTCCTGCACGAGGAAGAACAGCCGGCTCGGGTCCGTAAAACGCTGTGCCAGCGCGCTGACCGCCTTCAGTTCCTGTTTGCTGACCCGCRCGCCCTGCGGTTGCAGCGTGCAGCCCAGCGCCCGGCTGCGCAGATAGAGCGACTTGGCGGCCAGGCGATCGGGCAGGCAACCCACGCCGGCGTGCAGGCAGTTGGCGAGGTTGAAGGTGGCTTCGGCATGGCCGAGGGCGGCGGCGGTCACGTAGGCCGTCAGCCCGGCGCCCTCGTCGGCAGGCCCGCCGCGGCCGGTCATCAGCACCCGCCCGAGCTGGAAGCGCCCGATGGCGCTGCGGCGAGCGGCGGCCTGTTTCAGCAGCCCGCGGGCCTCGGTCGGGTCGGCCGGCATGCCCAGGCCTTCCAGCTGGCACAGGCCCAGCATGGCCAGGCCGTCCGCGTCACCCGCATCGGCTGCGGCGCGAAACCAGCCCACGGCGCGGGCGTAGTCCGGCTGCGCGGCGTGGAACAGGGCCAGTCCCTGCTGCAAGGCGTTGATCGCGGGCGTCGCGCCGACCGCAGGGGGTGCGGTCGGTTCGGCGAGCAGGTCCAGTAAATCCATCCGGCGAGCGAGGTCGTGATTGGCGCGGAGCGCGGGCTTGATGAGGCGTGTCTGGCGATTCTCCGGGCGCTCACCCTCGCGCGGCACGCCTAGCTCGACGAATGGCCAGCGTGCGCGCCGCCGGCGTGAAAAAGTGGGCGCGGCGGCTCGCACCGCCGACCCTGCGGGGCTGTGCAAAATGGGTCTCCCCACCCGCCCGGCCTGTCCACCATGAGTTTTTCAGCCCTCGCCAAGTACGCCATGGAACTGCCCGGCGCCACCCAGGACATCAAATGGGGCGCCGACTGGGTCGCGAGCGTCGGCGCCAAGATGTTCTTCGTCGGCGGGCCGCACCCGGGGACGTGGACGCATTGCAGCTTCAAGGTCGACGACCACCGCTTCCTGGAGCTGACCGGCGTGCCGGGCATCGAGCCGGCGCCGTATGCGGCCAGGTATCACTGGGTGGCGGTGTCGGATGCCAAGGCGCTGCCGCTGTCGGAGCTGAAGGCGCTGGTGAAGCGCTCGCATGAGCTGGTGGCGGCCAAGCTGCCCAAGAAGCTCAGGCTGAGCCTGAGCCTCTAGCGGGACCGAAATCCGTTGACTTCATGAACTACTAATGAAATAGTACTATCGAATTAGTAGATGACGGCCACGCGGCACCTCGATGACAAATCCCCTTCCCACCGACGGCGAACTGGCCATCCTGCGAGCGCTCTGGGCCATCGGCGCGCCGGCCACCGTGCGCCAGGTGCACGAAGAGCTGCTGCGTGGCAAGGACACGGCCTACACCACCGTGCTGAAGATGCTCACCATCATGACGGACAAGGCCCTCGTGCAGCGCGATGACTCGGAGCGTAGCCATCGCTACACGGCGCTGTACTCCGAGCCGGCGGTGCAGTCGTCCATGTTGAAGAGCTTCATGGCCAACGCCTTTGCCGGCTCGGCTTTCAAGCTGGTGCAAAGCGCGCTGGACGACAACCAGGCCAGCCCCGAGGAGCTGGACGCGATCTCGCGCCTGATCGCCCAGGCCAAGAGCCGCCGCAAGCCCTGACCCCGGCGGCGTGGCGATGAACCTCCAGCTCAGCCTCGCGTCCGCCCTCGTGCAGGCGCTGCTGCATTCGGTCTGGCAGCTCGCCCTCATCGGCCTGCTCGCCTCGCTCGGCTTCAACGCCCTCGCGCAGGCGCCGGCAAGGCTGCGCCACGCGCTGGGCATGGCCGGCCTTGTCGCGATGCTGCTGGCGCCGATCGTGACCTTCCTGCTGTGCTGGCAGCCGCCGTCGCCCACCACGACGGCGGGCCTGCCCTGGCTGGGCGGGCAGGGGCTGGAACCCGGCATGCAGCCCCTCGCCGCGGCCGGCGTGCCGTCCTGGCAGGATTGGCTGCTCGTCGTGCTGTCCCAGGTCTGGCTCATCGGCGTGGCGGCCATGACGCTGCGCCAGGTTGGCGGCTGGCGGCTGCTGCGCCGCATCGAGGCCCAGCCCTTCGTGGCGCTGCCGCCGCATTGGCAGGCGCGGTTCGACGCGTTGGCGGCTGCGCTTGGCGTCACGCGACGTGTGTCGGTGCGGCTGGCGCAGCGCGTCGTGTCGCCTTTCACCACCCATGTGCTGCGGCCGGTGATCTGGTTGCCGCTGTCCCTGCTGACGCGGCTGCCGCCCGACCAGGTCGAGGCGTTGCTGGCCCACGAACTGGCCCACATCCGCCGGTTGGACTGGTGCTGGAACGCGTTGCAATGCCTGATCGAAGGCCTGCTCTTCCACCACCCGGCCATGTGGTGGCTGAGCCGGCGCATCCGCGAGGAGCGCGAGCACGCCTGCGACGACCTGGCCGTGTCGGCTTGCGGCGATGCCGTCGCGCTGGCCGAGGCACTGGCGGGCCTGCAATGCGGCAAGCTGCCGCTGCCTGCGCTGGCCGCCCGCGGCGGTGGCCTGCTCAAGCGTGTCGAGCATCTGCTGGCCGGCACGCCGCGGCCGGCGAACTGGCGCGTGACCGCCATCCTGTGCTTTGCCGCCTGCTGTGCTCTGCTGGTGGCGCTGCAACTGGCCCCGCCGGCCCATCTGCTGACCAACCTCACCATCGACGCTTCATCGAGCGGCGAGCTGACGCCGGGCAACCACCGCGACTACACGGCCAGCTACCTGGGCGAGCGGCAGCGCCACTACCGCATCAGCATGGACGCCCAGGGGCAGGTGCAGGAGAGCTATAGCGAGGACGGCGAGCCCCGGCCCATCGACACCGGCGTGCGCGCCTGGCTGGCGGCGATGGCGGCCATGGGCGCCACCCTGCCGCAGTCCGGCAAGCCTCCGCTGCCGCCGCCGCCGGGTTTGCCCGCGCTGCCCGAGCTGGGCGGCGTCGCGCCACCGCAGCGTGCAGCCATGTCAGAGGAAGCCCAACGCCTGATGAACATGATCAGTGCCGACGCCCGCGTGACCGCCGTGACCGGCCTGCCTGCCCGCTTCGACCGGGCGAGCTTTCACGGCCGCATCCACACCTGGGGCGCACGCGACTTCCATCTCTGGGGCATCGACGACCCGGTTGGCGGCAAGGCCCGCTTCACCGTCACCTTCCAGGGCCCCAAGGGCCGGGCCCAGGTGAGCTATGCCGGCCGCACCGTCAGCGGTGGCGACTGGGCGATCGAGACCCTCGACGTGCTGCCACTCCCCGACTGACCGCCTGCGCAACCGCGCTTTTTTTTGACCCAATCTACTAATCGTTTAGTAGTCAACCCGAGGACATCGCCATGACGACATCGCCACGACAGCACCGGACCCTGCTCGCCCTGATCGCCGCTTCCACGCTGGCCTGCGCGCAAGCCTTGGCCGCGCCACCCGGACCGCCCGGCCCAGCCCTCACGGCCCAGCAGCGGGCTGAGGTGCTGCAGACCCTGTCCGGCAAGCTGGCCGCGAACTACGTCTTCCCCGACGTGGCCGCGCAGATCAACGGCGCGCTGCCCGCCAAGGTGCAGGCCTATGGCGCAGCCGTCTCGGCGCCGGAGTTTGCGGAGCTGATCTCCAAGGACCTGCGCGCCCTCGGCCATGACAAGCATTTCCGCGTCTTCCACGACCCCCGTTTCCGCGAAGACCCCGCCGGCCCGAACGCCGTGCCCAGCGCCGAGGACATGGACCGCCAGCGCGCCGAGGTGGCGCAGCTGGCCTTCGGCGTCGAGAAAGTGCAGCGCCTTCCCGGCAACGTCGCCTACATGGAGCTGCGCGGCTTCGGCCCGCCGGACCTGGTCGGCCCGGCCTATGCGGCTGCATTGAGCCTGGTGAATGGCAGCGACGCCCTCATCCTCGACCTGCGCCGCAATGGCGGCGGCGCGCCCGCCAGCGTGGCCTTGCTGATGAGCCACTTCTTCCCGCTGGGCGACGAGCGCCACCTGAACGACATCTACACGCGCTCCACCAACCAGACCCAGCAGTACTGGACGACACCGGCCGCCTCACCGCGCTACGGCAAGCCCGTCTATGTGCTGACCTCGGGCCGCACCTTCTCCGGTGGCGAGGAATGCGCCTACGACTTCCAGACCCAGAAGCGCGCCGTGCTGGTAGGCCAGACGACGGGCGGCGGCGCCAACGCCGGCGACCGCTTCAGCCTCGGCCACGGCCTCGTCATCAACATCCCCACGGCACGCGCCATCAACCCGATCACGCAGACCAACTGGGAGGGCGTGGGCGTGAAGCCCGATATCGAGGTGCCCGCGGCACAGGCCCAGCAGACGGCCTATGTGGCCATCCTGAAGACGCTGGCGGCTGAGGCCAAGGACCCGCGTGACGCGGGCCGGCTGAAGGAGCTGCTGGCGCTGGCGGAGAAGGGGGAGAGCCCGGCGCCGGTGTATGAGATGAGGCAGTGAAGGGGCCAGCAGTTCTTCAGAGGCCGGCCTTGGCTGCCGTTTTGGCCGCTGTTTTCTCGCGCGCCTCGTGCAGCGTGGCCAGCGTGATCTTGCGCACCTCGGCCTTGCTCTGCTCGACATGGCTGCGCAGCAGCAGCTGGGCCTGCTCGACCTTGCGCTGCATCACCGCGCGCAGGATCTTGGCGTGCTCGGCATAGGTCGCCTCGATGCGGTGGCCGCGCGTGAAATCCAGGTGCCGGATGATGCGGATCTGCTCGGTCACGTCCCAATGCACACGCGCCATCTCGGCATTGCCGGCGGCGCGCACCAGCGTGGCGTGGAAGGCTTCGTCCAGCATGCCCACCTCGCGGGCGTCGCTCAGGCGCTCGGTGGCCGGGACCAGCCAGATGGCCTTCAACGACTCCAGCTCGGGCGGCGGCGTGCCGGTGTGGGCGCACAGCCGCGCGACGGCCGCCAGCTCCAGGATCACGCGCAGGTCATAGAGCTGCTCCAGCCGGCCGAAATCAATCGGCCGCACGGACCAGCCGGTCTTGGCCTCCACGTCGAGAAAGCCTTCATTGCGCAGCTTGAACAGCGCCTCGCGCACCGGCGTGCGGCTGACGCCCAGGCGCTGGCCCAGTTCGGCCTCGGAGAAGCGGTCGCCCGGCACCAGTTGGAAGTCGTTCAGTTCCGCCTTGAGCTGGGTGTAGACCTGCTCGGCAAGATTGGGTGGCCGCATGAAGTCGATCTTAGCCAGCAGGTGGGGCCAGCAAGCTGACGTGGGCGGCCACCACGCGCCAGCCGTCGGGCATGCGCACCCAGGTCTGGCTTTGCCGGCCGGTGCTGGCGCTGCCTTCGCGATGGAACTCGGTCATCGCGGTTGCGCAGTCGCGGCCGAAAGTGGTGATGACCGTGTGCCGCAATGTGCGCGCCAGGCCGGCGGGTGAACGCGCGGCGCGGAAGGCCTGGATCTGCGCGTAACCGACAAGGTTCTCGGCAACGCCGTAGCGCACCGTATGGGGCGAGTTCCAGAACAGCGCGTCCAGCACATCGACCTTGTTGTTGACCAGCGCGTCCTCGTACCGGTCGAAGACGGCCTGCATCTCGGCCAGCACATCGGGGAGATTGATGTCGGTCATGGCTTTGCGATGGGGGCCGCGAACACGCCCGCCTGTTCCAGCGCGAGGGCGACGCGCAGCGCATGGTCTTCCCGCCAGGGGGCGGCAATGATCTGCACGCCAATGGGCATGCTGGGATGAACGCCCCACACCGGCGCCGCGCACACCGGCAGGCCGATGCAGGAGATGGGCTGGGTCAAAAGTCCCAGGCTGGGCCGCGCGGGCAGGCGGCGGCCGTCGATGTCCATCCACTCGCTGCCGATCACCGGCGCCACTACCGGCGTAGCGGGGGCGATCAGCACGTCCACGTCGCGCAGCAACTCGGCGGCACGCAGCGCGAACCAGCGGCGCACACGCTGGGCCTGAATCACCCAGGCCGCGGGCAGCAGCGCGCCGGCCAGGAAACGGTCGCGCGACAGCGGTTCGAAGTCGTGTGCGCGGCGGCGCAGATCGTCCAGATGCAGGTTGGCGCTCTCGGCGTTGCTGATCAGGAAGGCAGCCGCACGGGCGCGCTGCGCCTCGGGCAGTTCGACCGTGGCCAGGCCGCCCAGGGCCTGCGCGACCCGCGCCACTGCGGCGCGCGCCTCGGGACCGGCGTTGTCGTCGAAGTAGCCGCCGAGCCGAGCGATACGCAGGCCACCGAGGCCCTGGGCCAGCGCGGCATGCGTCGGTTCGGCCGCGCGGTTGACGCAGCCCGCGTCCGCCGCATCGAAGCCCTGCATCGCGTCATAGGCCAAGGCCAGGTCCTGCGCCGAACGTGCGAAGGGGCCGAGATGGTCCAGGCTCGCCACGAAGGGATAGCTGCCGTTGCGCGGCAGCCGGCCGTAGGTCGGCTTGAGACCGAACACGCCGCACAGCGATGCCGGCACGCGGATGGAGCCGTTGGTGTCGGAGCCCAGCGTGATCGGCACCTGGCCGGCGGCGACTGCTGCGCCGCTGCCGCCCGACGAGCCACCGGCCACGCGGGTGAGGTCATGCGGGTTGTGCGTCGGTCCCTCGTGGCTGTTCTCGGTGGTGAAGCCGTAGGCGTACTCGTCCATGTTGAGCGCGCCGACGAGCACGGCGCCGGCTGCGTCCATGCGCTGGACGAGCGGGCCGTCACTGGCGGCCGGCGGCTGATCGCGTTCGATCCTGGAGCCGGCGAGCGTCGTCAGGCCTGCGACGTCGAACAGGTTCTTGACGGCATAGGGCACGCCCAGTAGCGGCAGTGCACGCACCGCTTCGTCGCCCTCGTGCAGGCGGCGGTCCAGCAGTTGCGCGGCCATCAGCGCGCGGTCGGCGGTGATGTCGGTGAATGCGTTGACTGCGGCGTCGGTCTGCTCGATGCGCGCCAGGCTGGCCTGCACCAGCGACTCCGCGCTCACGTCGCCGGCCCGCACCGCGGCGGCGATGGCGTAAGCGGGTCGAAGCAGCAGTTCAGCCGCGCTGTTCATGGCGAGATGGGCACAAAGGCCTCGGCCGGCTCGTCCTGCACGGTCAGCGGCAAGGCGTTGACCAGCTCGGCCATCTCCGCCGCCAGCCCAAAGTAGTGCAGCACGCCGGGTCGATGTTCCGGCGCCAGTGGCAGGTCCAACGCCGCCGCAGTGGCGTCGACATACGC
Organism: Roseateles sp. P2_H4; assembly: GCF_056403315.1. Taxonomy (NCBI): domain Bacteria; kingdom Pseudomonadati; phylum Pseudomonadota; class Betaproteobacteria; order Burkholderiales; family Sphaerotilaceae; genus Roseateles; species Roseateles sp. P2_H4. The sequence continues at coordinate 158,382 of NZ_JBFUFR010000003.1, forward strand.
CTCGATCGTTTCAGCGCGCATCATCAACGCCGCACCTCGCGCTGGAAGATCTCCAGGCTCTGCTTCTTGGCCGTGATGAAGCTGGGCTCCGACAACGTCGCCACCGTGCGCGGACGCGGGTCCTCGTACTTCAGGATCTCGGCCACCTTGGTCGGCCGCTTGGTCAGCAGCAGCACCTCGTCGGCGAGGTAAACGGCCTCCTCCAGGTCGTGCGACACCAGCATCATCGTCACGCCCGTCTGCATGAAGACCTCCTGCAGCTTCTCGCGGATGAACAGTGTCATCTCGAAGTCCAGCGCGGAGAAGGGCTCGTCCAGGAACAGCACCTCGGGGCCGGGCGCCAGCGCCCGCATGATGGACGCCGTCTGCTGCTGCCCGCCCGACAGCTCATACGGGTAGCGCTTCAGGTCGAACTTGACGTCGAAGCTCTCCACCAGCTCGGCCATGCGCCGGTCCACCTCGGCCTTGCTGCGGCCTTCCATCTTCAGCGGGTAGGCGATGTTGTCGATGGTGCGCATCCACGGGAACATCGCCTCGCGGTAGTTCTGGAACACGTAGCCGATCTTGGTGTCCTTGAGGCTCTTGCCGTCGAACAGGATCTGGCCCGAGTCGATGGGGATGAGCCCCGCGATCATGTTGATCAGCGTGCTCTTGCCGCAGCCGTTGGGGCCGAAGACCGAGACGATCTTGTTCTTCGGGATGTCGAGGTTGAAGTCCTCGTACAGCGGCCAGCCGGCGAAGTATTTCGTCAGGCCGCGGATGGTGATGTGGGTGCCGGCCGGGCCGGGCTGGAAAGGGCGCACCGGGACGTCGGCGACGACGGGGGCGTTCAGGACTGCATTCATCTCCCACTCCAATGGACGATCTTGCGTTCCAGCACCAGGAACAGGATGTTGAGCACATAGCCCAGGATGCCCGCGGCCAGGATGGCGGCGTACATGGTCTTCACGTTCAGCACCTGCTGCGCGTCGATGATGCGGTGGCCCAGGCCGTTGTCCGAGCCGATGAACATCTCGGCCACGACGACGATGACCAGCGCCATCGACACCGCCGAGCGCAGGCCCACGAAGCTGGGCTGCAGGCTCTCCCACACCAGCACGTCCTTGAAGATCTGCCAGCGCGACGCGCCCATCACCTTGGCCGCCATCACCCGCTGCTTGCGCGCGTTGATGACGCCATAGGCGCTGTTGAATACCACGATCAGCAGCGCGCCGAAGGCCGCGATGGCGATCTTGTTGATGTCCGACACGCCGAAGATCAGCAGGAACAGCGGGATCAGCGCCGACGACGGCGTCGAGCGGAAGAAGTCGATCAGGAACTCGACGCTGCGGTAGGCGCGCTCGTTGCTGCCCAGCAGCACGCCCAGCGGCACGCCGATGACGGCGGCGATCAAAAAGGCCTGCACCGTGCGCCACACCGTGGTGGCGAAGTCCAGCAGCAGCGGCCCGCCGGCCAGGCCGACGACGAGGGTCTGCAACGTGGCCAGCGGCGGCGGCAGCAGGATGGGTCGGATGAGGCCGAAGCGCACCACCAGGTCCCAGGCGATGAAGAGCATCAGCGGGCCGATGAAGGGCAGCAGCTTGGCGACGTTGAAGCGCGGTAGGCGCACGGCGGGCTGGCCGTCGGCGGCTTTTTGCCACGGCGGGGTGGCGGCAGGGGTGGAGTCCATGGTGGTCATGGCCTCAAGCCTTGTAGAGCAGCGTGGTCACGTCCAGCTTCTTCTCGAACACGCCCTTCTCGGTGAAGAGGTCGAAGAACTTCTGGAAGGCCGCCACGTCGCTGGGCGTGAACTCGTTGTAGAGCATGTAGGAGGCCAGCGGCACCTCGCCGGTCAGCGGGCCTTCGATGGCGGTGTAGCCCTTCAGGAAGTTGCGTGCCTGGGCCGGGTCCTTGCGCACGAGCTCGATGCCGCGGGCGTAAGCCGCGATGTACTTCTTGGTCTCGGCCGGGTGCTTCTTGATGAACTCGGTGGTGAGCGTGGCCGAGCCGCCGTGCCAGGGCGCCAGCGGGTCGCCGAGGATGTATTTGGCGATGACGCCGGCCTCCAGCACGCGCGTCGTGCCATTGAGCCGGCCCACGGTGCCGGTGGGCTCCAGCGTATAGACGGCGTCCACCTGGCCGGCGGCGAGCGCGGCCACGTGCTGGCCGATGGGCAGCTCCGTCACCGTCGTGCCCGGCGCGCCGGCGCGCTCCAGCACGGCCATGGCCAGCGTCTTGTTCTGGATGCCGGGGCCGCTGGCCACGCGTTTGCCCTTCAGCTCGGCCAGCGTCTTGACGGGGCTGTCCTTGGGCACGAGGAACTGGTCGAGCACGTACTTCTGGTTGCTCGGGTTGGTGGCGATGATCTTGAAGAGGCCCGGCGACGCGATCTCGCCCACACCCAGGTTGCCCGAGCCCGTGCCGTTGGAGCTGCCATCGCAGCGGCCGGCCAGCATGGCCTCCATCACCTGCTGGGCGCCGGCGAACTTGAGCGCCTCCACGTCCAGCCCGGCCTCCTTGAAGTAACCCTTCTCCACCGCCGCATAGAACGGCAACCCGGCCGCCACCGGCCAGTAGCCGATGCGGATCTTGGGCGTCTGCGCGCGCACCAGCGCGGGTGCGCCCAGCGTGGCCACGGCGGCGGCCGCGCCCAGCAGCGTGCGGCGCTGGGGTTTGAACGAATCGGTCATGTTCGGCTCCTTGGGTGAATGAAAGGACTCAGGCGCGACGCAGTTCGGCCATGTAGGCCCGCCAGCCGCCGTAGGACGTGATGTCGGTTGCGCCGGCCAGCGCGTGGCCTTCGCAGATGAAACCGTGCACCTGGCTGCCATCGGCCAGCACCACGGTGCCCAGGCCCAGCGGCGCGGGGATCAGTGCGAGCAGCGAACCGACATGCCGCAGCGGCATGTTCCAGACTTCCACGGCTATTGGTGCGCCGCCTTCGCTGACGCGCTGCAGGCCTGGCTTGGGTGGCACCGTGCCGCGCAGCGCATGCAGGCGGTAGCTGGGCGCCGTCGTGGTGGCTTCGCGCAAGGTGGCGCCGCGTTCGACAAGTTGGCCGTTCAGCGGCATGCCCGACAAATGGGCGCCCACCACCGCCAGCGGCAGGGTTGCCTCGACGGCAGGCCAGGCGCTTGCCTGCTGCGGCGAACGCGGTGCGCCCGTGGCCCCGAGAGGCAACGCCGAGGCGGCCTGCCAGGCCAGGCCGAAGCGCGCGAGCGCCGCGTCCGCCTGCCCAGGCGCGATGAAGGTGACGCCGAAGGGAAGCCCCTGCTCGCTGAAGCCGGCCGGCAGCGCCAGCGCGCACCAGCCCAGCAGGTTGACGAAGTTGGTATAGCGCCCGAGCTGCGCGTTCGCGCCAATCGGGTCGGCGTCCAGCTCGGCAAAGCTGGGGTGGGCGGGCGCGGTCGGCACCATCAGCAGGTCCACCTGCTGCCACAGCGCCGCCGTGTCCCGCTGCGCGGCACGCAGCGCGTACTGCGCCTTGAAGGTGTCGGTGGCAGAGAGCCCGATGGCCCGCTCGATCACGCCACGCACCGTGGGCTCGATGGCTTGCGGGTCGCGCTCCAGCAGCTCTTGCACCACGGCATGGCGCTCGGCCACCCACGGGCCGTTGTAGAGCAGGTCCGCCACCGCGTGCAGCGATGCGAAGTCCAGCGGCACGATCTCGTGCCCCAGTTCGTGGGCGAGCTGCAACGCCAGCGGCCAGCACGACGCGTAGTCGGCGCTGAGGTCGGGCGCCGCCGGCACGCCGATGCGCAGCCGCGCCGGCAGCTGCGCGGGCCCGGGCTCGAAGCGGCTGTAGGCGTCCTGCCCGTCCGGCCCTTCGATGACCGCGAGCACGGTGGCGGCGTCTTCCACCGTCAGCGCGAACACCGACACGCAGTCCAGCGTGCGGCAGGCCGGCACGACGCCGCTCGTGCCGACCCGGCCCGGCGTGGGTTTCAGCCCCACCAGGTTGTTGAAGCCCGCCGGCACACGCCCCGAACCGGCCGTGTCCGTGCCCAGCGAGAACGCCACCTCCGCGCGGGCCACCGCCAGCGCCGACCCCGAGCTGGAGCCACCGCTGACGCGCTGCGCGTCGAAGGCGCTGAACGGCCGGCCATAGGGCGAGCGGGCGCCGACGAGGCCGGTGGCGAACTGGTCGAGATTGGTCTTGCCCAGGCAGACCGCGCCTGCGTCGACCAGGCGCTGCACCACGTGGGCATGCACTTCCGGCACATAGCTGAAAGCCGGGCAGGCGGCGGTGGTCGGCATGCCGGCCACGTCGATGTTGTCCTTGGCGGCGAAGGGCACGCCGAACAGCGGCAAGCGGGCCAGCAGCTCGGCCCGGTTGGCGCCTGCGGCAGCGAGCTGCGCTTCGAGTGCGGCGAGCCGTGTCTCCAGTTCCGCTCTGCTGGCCTTGTGAATCCACACCGCGGGGTCATGCTGTCCGAGCTGGGCGGCACACGTGCTCAGCAACACCCGCGGCGAGGCGCCGTCCAGATAGGCCAGGTGCCAGTCTCCAAGGGTCAGAAGGCTTCGCTCGGTCATGGTGCACTCTTTGGTATACCAGTCGGTACTCCAGCATCAAACGTGCCAGTTGGCCGCGTATCCGCCTCTGCGCAGCTGCTGCGTGGGGCGTACCGGGCGTCGCTCGGTCAGACGCTTTTTTTGGCAGACCTTCTTCAGGCCCCAGCGGCCGAGATCACGTGCCTCGGCATGGGGCGTCGATGCACCAGTCGGCGCTGCCGAGCACGCTTGACACATTTCGATGATTAGCTAATCATCAAGCCATGAACAAGGTTTTCAGAGCCCTCTCCGACCCCACCCGCCGCCAGGTGCTGCAGCTCCTGCGCCAGGGCCCCTTGAGCGCCGGTGAACTGAGTGACCAGTTCCACGTCTCCAAGCCCACGATGTCGGCGCACTTCGCGGTGCTGAAGGAGGCCGACCTCGTGCACGCCGAGAAGGCGGGCAAGTCCGTCCTGTATCACCTGAAGCTGTCGGTGCTCGAAGAAGCGCTGCTGGGCTTCGTCCATTCGTTCAGCCCGAGCGCCGAGGCGCCGGAACCCAAGAAGGAGATTGCGCGATGAAAGCTGACCTGATTGCAGGCCTTGCGTGGGGCGGCGGCATCGTCGCCGTGGCGCTTTGCATGACCTTGGCACGCAAGCTGGGCTATGCGGATGGCGACACCGTCACCCGGGTGGTCATCGCCATGAACGGGATCATGATTGCGTGGTACGGCAACCGCATGCCCAAGCGCTTCTTCCCTCACGAATTGGCCCGCAAGGTCAGCCGGCTCGGCGGTTGGTCCATCACGATCAGTGGGCTCATCTATGTCGCACTGTGGGCTTTCGCCCCCATCCCCGTGGCCGTTGCGGCCGGGTCCGCCGCGGTCCTGACCGGGGTCGCGGTGCCGGTGGCCTATTGCCTGTCGCAGCGGGACAAGTTCAAGAACGCGACCTGAGGGCGGTGATCTGATTGGGCTGGGCTGCGTCCAACGCGCCTCAGTCGACCGGTCATGACGATCGGCATGCGCCCCGCTGGCAGCCGCTCGCTACGCTCGCGCATCCTGGCCCTCGCGAGACACCACGCCATGCACGGACCCGCCATCACCCTGGCTCTTCTCCTGCTCGCGGCCACGGGCGCCTTCGCCCAAGGCAAACCCGTCGCGGTGGCGAGGCAGGTGACCGCTTCCTATGCCATGGACCTGGCGCCCGCGCCGGACGGCAAGCGGGCCGTGCTGATTCGGGTGATATCCGGGCGGCAGCAGCTCTTCCTGCGCACGCTGGCCGATGGCGCCGAGCAGCAGATCACCTTCGACGCGGCCGAGCATGAAGACCCGGTCTGGTCGCCCGACGGGCGCCACATCGCCTTCGTGCTGGTGAAGGAGAACAGCAAGGTCGTGCACCTGATCGCTGCCGACGGCAGCGGTGCTTCACAGGCCATCACGCCTGCGACGCAGAGCGTGCTGCACCCGTCGTTCACGCCCGACGGCAAGGCCATCCTTCATTGCACCGACGACGACATGCGCCCACCGGCCAAGAACGAGGCAGCCATCTACGCCATCGACCTCGCCAGCCGCCGCGTGACGACCTTGATCTCCGGCGGCGTCAACACGTTCCCCGTCATGTCACCCGACGGCCGCCGCATCGCCTATCGAAAGATCGTCGGCGAGATGAATTCAGAGGTCTTCGTGGCCGACGCCGATGGGCGCAACGCGAAGAACCTGACCAACCACTGGTCCTTCGAAGGCTGGCCCGCCTGGTCACCCGACGGCCGCACCATCGCTTATGCCGGCAACCGCGGCAATGCGGGCTACCAGATCTTCCTGATGGACCCCGATGGCGGCAATGTGAGGCTGCTGGCCGCGACGGAAGGGCGGGGCACGGCGCCGAAGTGGTCGGCTGATGGGAAGGCCGTCTACTTCACGGTCTGCCGGCAGAGTCAGGAGCATCGGGGGTGCGATATCTACTCGGCGGACGTCACTTCATGAAGGGCTGTTGGCCCCACATCTGGACGTAGAGCGCGCGCAGGTTGGCTGGCATCAACTTCCAGCCCTCGCGCTTCATCTTTGGATCTTTGACGTCCCACATCAGGGATTCGACATAGGCGACGTCGATGCAGCGTGCGGTGGCTTCGTCGCCTGCTGCCAGCAGCTGAGAGAGGAAGTTAAGTTGCCGGCTTGCCGTGGAGAACTCGCCCCGGCCGATGGCGTTGGTGGTGAACTGGGAAAAGCGTTCCAGCCAAGTGTGGTGTGCGTCCTCGTAGCCGCAGGTTTGCAGGTCGGCATCGATCAGCGCGGCCTCTTCGGGCCAGGCGCCTCTGACCGATTCGACGACTTGGCAGGCGGCAAGATGGTCAGCGTCTGCCATGAAGGTTGGTCGAATTCGGTTGGGAGTAAATCACGCACGCCAATTCTGGCGCGATGGGGTTCAGATTTGAGACCTGGCCCCGACCTGTGAGGACGGGTCTCTTCATGGCTGTGCATCTTGCCGGGGCGGTGGTGGGCGGCCAAGCCCCAGCTTGACACGGGCTTCTCGAAAGGCAGCGACGCTAGCGCACTAGTCGCTCTGATGAAGACTGACGCCGCTTTGCGAACCGGCAGAATCAGTCAAGACAGCGAGGAGCGGGGAATGAGACCAGTTGATGCAGCGACAAGATGGTCGCTCGGGCCTTGGTTTATTACCGTGCTTGGACTTTGGTTCTGCATCGATCTATTACCAGTGCTGCCACCGTGGAAGGAGATAGAGCAGAAGGAAAAGATTGCAGCCTGGGTGCAGGCCGGCGGAGCGATATTGGCTCTCGCTGTCAGCATTGGTACTGGATGGTTTGCAGCGAGGGCGGCAAGAGTGCAGCAGCGAGCGGAATGGGCTCAACGCCGACTTGAATCCGCACTGGTTACTTTGGCCCGCATGCAAGCGTGCCAACAGATGGCGCGCTTGTCACTTGCCGGCGTCGACGAGGCCATCAAGTTTGCAAATCCGGTTCAGCCGCGTGTGCTTGAGATATTGGCGAGATGTGTGGGGCTTCTTGAGCATGAAATTCAAGTCGCCTCTAGCGCCGACGCAGTTGACGGTTGCTGGCGGCTACTCGCCGGTGTGGTTGAACTCAGGGATACGGCGACTCCCTGGGCGGAGCAAGGAGTTGTCCGCGGCGGGTCTCGCTACGAACTTCATCGAAAGCAGCTATCTCGGCTCTTCGATGAAACGATCCAGCGCTTTGATGCCGGAGCAGCCGCGCTTCGTATTGATGCAGGGCTTCATTAGTCATGTGTATTGGTTGTACCGGCAATTGATCACCCCCGACTCCACCGACTCGGCACCGACCAGAACACCAGCAACCCCACCAACGCCACCGCCGCCACCACATGCGGCGTATCCAGCGGCCCTTTCGTGCTCGCCAGCAGTGCTGCCGTGCCGAACGCCGCTGCGCAGATCGCCGTCCATTGCGCCCGCCTCACCCAGCGTGCCCAGCGGCGCTGCCGCGGCGACACCACGCCCTTGGGCGCCAGAGCGGCCATCACCCCCAGGCTGAAGCCGTCGTCATCGGGCTCGCCGCCACCTTGCAACTGCTCCCGCAAAGCGTCGTCAAAGGAAGTGTTGTCGTCGTCATCGTCGTGATTTGTCATGGCGTGGGCTCCCATGCCTGCAGTTGCGCGCGCAGCTTGGCCTTGGCGCGCAGCACTTGCGTCTTGACCGTACCGAGGGGCCAGCCCAGCACCTGGGCGGCTTCGGCGTGGCTTAAATCGGCGCCGTAGCAGAGCAGCAGCGCGTGGCGCTGGGCCTCGCTGAGCTCGGCCATGGCGCGGTCGAGGTCGATGCGCCAGTCGCTAAGTGAAATGTGGTGCGGGGCGAAGTCGCTGTGCGCGCCCAGGTCGGGTGATTCATCGTCCAGCAGCGGCAAAGACGGCCGTTCGGCCGACAGCGCCGAGTAGGCCAGCCGTGTCAGCCAGGTGCGAAAGCGCGACTCGCCGCGGAACTTGGGCAAGGCGCGCCAGGCGCGCACAAACGCTTCCTGGGCCAGGTCGTCGGCGCGGCCCTGGTCGCCGCGGCAGACGCGGCCGAGCAGTTTGCGCAGATAGCCCTGGTGGGCCTGCACGAGGGCAGCGAAGGCCGTGCGGTCGCCGGCGGCGGCGCGGGCCACCAGGCGATCCTCCTGCAGGGCCGCCTCGGCGGGCGCGGCGGGGACGCCGGAGGTCACGGCTGGTTCTGTTGCGGCTTGCGTTCGACGGCCCAGTACAGCACCAGGCCCAGGCCGAGGAACAGCGGGATGAGGCCGATGCTCCACAGCCAGGCGCCCGGCATCATGGCGTTGAACATGCCCATCAGGCCGAGGCCGATGCCGATGTTGATGACGGCGGGGATGAGGATGCGATTGGGATTGGACTGGTCGCGCTTGGCGCGGTGCCAGTCGCTGTCCTGCACGTCGCTGAGCAGCTCGGGCGGGATGGGCTGGCCGGCGCGGGCCAGCTCGCGGATGGTCTCGTGGCGCTGGCGCTCGGTGTGGGCCTTGCCCATGTAGTGGGCCACGATGGCGATGATGGGAATCAGCAGCGACAGGATGGGGATCATCAGCGGGCTGATTTCCTGAAAGCGGTCGAAGAACATGGGCGGGCTCCGCGGAAACAGGTGGATGGTGCTTCCTTGGAGCGGTCGGCCGCGGCGTTTGGATTCAGCCGGGCACAAAAAAATCGCTGCGCCCCCTTGATCGGTGCGGCGCAAGGCGATGCCGTCAGCGGTCGTTCGGCTTGCAGCGATAGGTGACATGGAGCGCAGCCAGGGTGTAGGTGCCCAGATACTCGGTGACGCCCGATGCTTCGAGGTATTTCACGGCGGCCCGGGTGAAATCCAGATCGGAGACGCCTCTTGGAATGCAGAAATGGCGCTTGATAGACGGCTCGTCGCTCAGGAAGCCGTCGTGTGCGTGGATGACGCCCTTCACATAGCCGGTGCAAAAGGCCTCGTTCCTGCGTTGCGCCGGATGGGCCGACGCCAGTCCGACGCTCGAGCAGAGGGCGAGAAATTCCTTGCCGTCCATCTCGCCCGTGAAACGCCGAACGGATTTCGCTGGTGGCCCGTGCTGTGCCAGCTGGCAGCCGATCTGCGAGGTCCGTCCCTGGAACTGGCTGATGGGACCTTGCAGCAGCTCGCAATCCAGGTAGTTGAGGTCGGAGGTCTTCCGGCCGCTGCCGACGTTGATGAGCACCTCGTAGTCGAACCCCGTCATCAGCTGCGCCAGCCGCGGGTGAAAGCGAATGCCGTGGATGTGGGCCAACCTTTCGGTCGTCAGCGTCAGCTCGGTCTTGCCGAGCCAGATGCCGTCCGGGCCGACCTCGTCTTCGAACAGACCGCTGATCCAGATCGTCTCGCCCGTCTTGCGCAGCCACGCTTCGGCATCCGGCGTCAACACGACCTGCACGAAGAAGTTGGGCGGCTCAAGCGGCTTGCCCGGCTCCACGGCCAGCGTTCTTGCGCAGCACAGCGCCGCCAGCAGGGCGAGGCAGCAGGCCCGAAATTCAATCCGCATGAGGGGTGTCCTTTCAGCGGATTCGACTCTAGCCGACGGTCTCGTGGCTCAAGTCAAGGTGGTGGTCAGCGTGCCTTGCCGAAGTCCTGCGTCCAGTAGGTGCGGTAGGTCGTGCTGGCGTTGCCCGCCACGCAGGCCACGCCGATGTCGCGGTAGGTGGCGTTCATCAGGTTGGCGCAATGGCCGTCGCTCTTCATCCAGCCATCCACCACCTCGGCCACGCTGGACTGGCCGGCGGCGATGTTCTCGCCGAGGTTGGTCCAGACATAGCCGGCGGCCGTCGCACGCGTGCCGAGGGTGCTGCCGTCGCTGCCGGTGTGGCTGAAGAAGTTGTGCGTGACCATGTCGTCGCTGTGGCCCACGGCGGCCTGGGTGAGTGCGGCGTTCCAGCTCAGGTCGGCCGCCGGTGGGAAGGCGCCTTCCGCGCCGCAGGTCGCGCCGGCGCGGCGGCGGGCGTTGACCGCAGCCAGCATGTCGGTCTGGAAGTTGGCGAGGTTGCAGCTGATGCGGGTGCCGGCGGTGGGTGGCGGTGCAGGTGCAGGTGCAGGCGCCGGAGCGGGGGCTGGTGCCGGAGCGGGCGCAGGAGCGGGAGCGGGCGAGGCGGTGTCGGACCCACCGCCGCCGCAGCCGGTCAATGAAAGCAGGGTGGCGACGGCGAGAGGAGCAACGAGGCGGGCGGGGAGTGGGCGCATAGGCTGCCAGCGTCGCACGCCTGGCCGGGGCGCCGGTTACCGGGTGCAGCCGCGACAGACGGCCGGCAACATCCCTACACACCTGACGTCAAGGACTCGGGGTCAAAGCTGCCACCACGCCGGCAGCAGCGCCCGCACGTCGGGCCGGGCATAGCGCTTGTCCAGCAGCCACACCCAGCCGCGGTCGTCCACGGAACGCAGCACGCGGCCGGCGGCCTGGACGACCTTCTGCATGCCGGGCACGAGGTCGGCATAGCCGTGGTCGGCGCCGAACATGGTGTCCAGGCGATCGCGCACCTGGTCCTGCAGCGGCGACACGGGCGGCAGGCCCAGCGTGGCGATGAAGGCGCCGATGAGGCGGGTGCCGGGCAGGTCCACGCCCTCGGCGAAGGCGCCGCCCAGCACCGCAAAGCCGATGCCACGGCCGCCCGCGACGAAGCGGTCGAGGAAGGCGCGCCGCGCGCCGTCGCCCATGGCGCGGCCCTGGCTCCATTGCACGACCTGCGGGTGGCGCAGCGCCAGGCGGGCCGCGGCCTTGTCGAGATAGTCGAAGCTGCTGAAGAAGGCCAGGTAGTTGCCGGGGTGTTCGGTGAACTGCAGGGCGAGCAGGTCCACCAGCGCATCCATCGAGGCCTCGCGGTGCTCGTAGCGCGTGGACAGGCGGTGGGCCACCTGCACGCTCAGGTGCTCGGGCGGGAAGGGTGCGGGCACGTCGATCCAGGCGGTGTCCTCGGGCATGCCGAGCAGTTGGCGCGGGTAGTCGGGCGGCCCCAGCGTGGCCGAGAACAGCGTGACGCTGTGGCAGCCCTCGAAGCGCTCCTTCAGGAAGGCGCCGGGCACGATATTGCGCACCGACAGCACGACGTCGCGCACGTCGCCGGTGTCGACGGGTTCGTCGTCCTCCAGCAGCGACAGGTTGAGCGGCGCATCCGCCACCAGCACCCGGCCGGCGGTGCGCTGCAGGTCGCACAGCGAATGCGTGTCGAAGCGGTCCAGCAGGCGCTGCAGGCCCAGCACCTCGAAATAGAACTCCAGCAGTGCGCCCACCTCCAGCGGGTGCTTCTGCACATGCTCGCCCAGGGCAACGTTGACGCGCTGCAGGGCCTCGGCCAGCGCGTCGGGCACTTGCTTCAGCGGCTGGTAGTCCTCGACCTGCTCGGTCCCCAAGCGGGCCAGCTCACCGGCCAGGCGGCGCAGCGGCGCGCGCAGGCTCACGGGCGCACCGGCGAGCACCTCGCGCACGCGCGCCAGGCTCAGTGCGACGCTGTACATGTCGCGGGCCCGGTCGATCAGGTTGTGGGCCTCGTCCACCAGCAGGGCCAGCTTCCAGCCCTGGGACTGGGCCAGGCCGTAGAGCTGGCCATAGGGGTCGAAGGCGTGGTGCACGTCGCCGACGACGACGTCGGCCCAGCGCAGCAGTTCCTGACCCAGGTAGTAGGGGCAGACGTCGTGCTTGAGCGCGATGCGGCGCTGGGCGGCGGGGTCCAGCCAGGCTGTCTGCACGGCCTCGGCGCGGGCGGCCGGCAGCTTGTCGTAGAAGCCGTTGGCCAGCGGGCAGGCATCGCCATGGCAGGCCTTGGTGGGGTGCTCGCAGGCCTGCTCCTTGGCCACCAGCGTCAACACGCGCAGCGACTTGGTCGGCGCGCCGTCGCGCAGCGCCTCCAGGGCCTCCAGCGCCGCGATGCGGCCGGTGCCCTTGCAGGTCATGTAGCCGATCTTGTCGAGCTGCTGGGTGGGCATGGCGCGCAGCAGCGGGTACAGCGTGCCCAGGGTCTTGCCGATGCCGGTGGGTGCCTGGGCCAGCAGATGGCGGCCATTGGCGGCGACGCGGTAGACGGCTTCGGCCAGCAGGCGCTGGCCCGGGCGCAGCTCGCCCTTGGGGAAGGGCAGGGTGGCGAGGCCCGCGTCGCGTTGGCCGCGGTGCTCGGCCTCCTGCTGCGCCCAGGCCTCGAACTGGCGGCAGCGTGCCTCGAAGGCGGCCTGCAGGCTTGCGGCCGTGACCGTCTCGCGCAGCACGGTTTCGTTCTGCGTGTCGGCATCCACGTAGACCAGAGCCAGCTCGATCTCCGGCAGTTCGCGGTCGGCGCAAATCAGCGCGCCATAGGTTTCGAGCTGGGCCCAGTGCAGCGCTCGGCGGTTCTCGGGGATGAGATCGACGGGGCCGCGGATGGTCTTGATTTCCTCCAGACGGTTCACGTCCGCCTCGTAGCCATCGGCCCGGCCGCGCACGCGCAGATTGCCGTGGACGGCCTCCAGCGGCAGCTCGATCTCGTAACCCGGCGAGCGCCGCGCCAGCACGGCCATCTGGCCGGCCTGGCCCTCCAGCGCGGTGGCCGAGGGCGTGAAGCGGCGGTCCAGGTCGCCGCGCTTGGCGGTGAACTCGCAGAGGCTGCGGACCGAGACGGTGTAGGTCCAGTCGCTCAAAACAGACTCAGGTTGTCGGGCGCAGGCTGGAGCTCGGCGCGCGCCGCTGCGGGCGCGGCCTGCACTTCGCTGGCGTGCACGAGGTTGCCGATGCGCACGCCCATCAGCCGCAGGCGCTTGTCGAACTTGACGCGCTTGAGGCAGAGCCCAACCGCGTGGCGGATGTCGGTGGCGCTGGTGATGGGCAGTTTCAGCGTCTGGTCGCGCGTGACGGTCACGAAACCCTCGAAGCGCAGCTTGATGCCCACCGTCTTGCCGGCGTAGTGCTTGCGGGCGAGGTCGCGGGCGAGGCTTTCGCAGAGCTCGTCCATGATGCCGCCGAGCAGGACCTTGTCATGCACGGCGCTCAGGTCGCGCTCGAAGGTGGTCTCGCGGCTGATGGAGACGGGCTCGCTGTGGGTGACGACGGCGCGGTTGTCGAGGCCGTGCGAGGCCGCATGCAGCCAGGCGCCGTAGCTGCCGCCGAACTGCTCGATGAGCCAGGCGGGGTCGGCGGCGGCGATATCGCCGACACTCTCCAGGCCCAGCTTGATGAGCTTTTCGCCGGCCTTGGGACCGATGCCGTTGATCTTGCGCACGCCCAGCGGCCAGACGCGGCTGGGGATGTCGTCCATCGTCAGCACGCTGATGCCGTCGGGCTTGTCCAACTCGCTGGCGATCTTGCTGAGCAGTTTGTTGGGCGTGACGCCGATGGAGCAGGTCAGGCCGGTGGCGCGGCCGACCGAGTTCTTGATCTCGCGGGCCACCGCCTTCACGCCGCCCAGCGGGTCGTGGCCGACGGCATCGCGCACGCCGGGCACGTCGGTCAGGTCGATGTAGATCTCGTCGATGCCGCGGTCCTCGATGACGGGTGCGACCTCGGCGACGGCGGCCTTGAAGAGGCGCGAGTACTTGCGGTAGCTGTCGAAGTCGGCCGGCAGCAGGATGGCGTCGGGCGCGCGCAGGGCCGCCTTCATCAGGCCCATGGCCGAGAACACGCCGAGGTCGCGGGCGGCATAGGTGCTGGTGGTGACGACGCCGCGGCCGGTGTAGTCGCGCAGCTTGGAATAGCGCCAGGAGCCGTCTTGCAACTGCTGCGGTGCATCGGCCCGCCGGCCACCGATGACGACCGGCAAGCCCCTGAGCTGCGGATAGCGCAGCAGCTCGACGGACGCGTAGAAGGCGTCCATGTCGAGGTGGGCGATCCAGCGAGGGGGCTGCTGCATGTCAGCGGTGCACGGCCGCCCGAAACCGCTGGCGCGCCCCCGCGGGGGGCAGCGAGCGGATGCGAGCGTGGGGGGTGTTCATTCCCTGGATTGTCACTGGGAATAAAGACAGGGTCTGGCAGCATCGGCAGAATGCGCCGGATCTCAAGGGAAAGAGGCCCGATGCGCGTCCTGCTGCTGCTTTGCACCTGCCTTGTCTGGCTCTCGCTGGCCGGCTGTGCCGGCGCACCGCTGAACACGCCCAAGAACCGGCCGGCCGTGGCCGAGCCGGTGGCGCGCGAGCCGCAGAGCGCCGTCAGCGAGACCATCGTGGCCCTGAGCTTCTCGGGCGGTGGCCTGCGCGCGGCGGCCTTCTCCTACGGCGTGCTGGAGGGCTTGCGCGACCAGCCCTCGGCCGCTGGCCACAACCTGCTGGACGACGTGAGTTTCATCACCAGCGTGTCGGGCGGCTCCATCACGGCGGCTTACTTCGGCCTGCATGGCACCGAGGGCATGCGGGACTTCCGCGACAAGGTGCTGATGCGCGATGGCGAGGCCGGCCTGCGCTTCAGCCTGCTCAACCCCAACAACCTGCGCCGACTGTTCGCCGGCGGCCTGAACGACCGCAGCAACTTCAGCGACTGGCTGGAGCGCGACGTGTTCCAGGGTGCGACGTTCGCGGACATGTTCCGCCACCAGAAGCCGGTCATCTGGATCAACGCGAGCAACGCCCAGTACCGGTTGGCCTTCCCCTTCCACGAACGGGCCTTCGACGCCATCTGCAGCGACCTCGCCAGCTTCCCGGTGTCGGAGGCCGTCGCCGCGTCCATGGCGGTGCCGCTGTTCTTCGCGCCGGTGGTGCTGGAGAAGTTTCCCGAGTCCTGCCAGAAGCCCATGCCCGCCAACCTGGGCCGTGTGCCAGGCCCCGAGCGCGACGACCAGCACCGGCTGCGCCTGGCGCTGCTGCGGGCGCTGAAGGACTTCCGCGACAGCAAGACGGGCCGCTACATCAAGCTGGTGGACGGCGGTATCACGGACAACCTGGGCCTCGTCAGCATCCTGCAAAGTCGCATCCTGCTGAACACGCCCTACGGCCCGATCAGCGAGCACGACGCGGCGAACGTGCGGCGCATGCTGTTCGTCGTGGTCGACGCGGGCCAGGGCCCGAGCGGCGACTTCGGCCGCGAGGTGGCGGGGCCCTCTGGCCTGGACGTGGCGACGGCCGCCGTGGACACGGCCATCGAGAGCACGATGCGCATGAGCTATTCCTATTTCGTGCCCATGGTGCGCAACTGGGAGCGTGACATCGTGACCTGGCGCTGCTCACTGCCCGATGAACGCAAGGCCGCGCTGCGTGCCTGGAACCCTGACTGGCGCTGCGAGGACATCAAGTTCGTCGTCACGCAGATCAGCTTCGCCGACCTGCCCGAGGCCGAGGAGATGGCGCTCAACGCCATCCCGACGCGGCTCAAGCTGCCGGCCGAGCAGATTGACAGGCTCATCGCCGCCGGGCGTCAGGCCGTGGCGGCGGATGCGGGTGTGAAGCGCTTTTCTACGGCCGTTCAGCGGGGCGACTGACTGTCAACCCCGTATCTGATCGACTTGCGAGCGGTTTTCCTGACGGGTCATTTCAGCGCAAGGTCCACCAAGGGTTTGTCTCATGTCGAGGGAATTTCCACCTTCGAACGTGGGGGTCATTTCACGTCTGAACGGCACGTCTGTCCTACCGGAGCGTCCTACACGCGGCTTGGTGTTGGCATGGTTGATGCGCTAGGGATTGTGCGGTGCCCTAAACGTGTCGTTGAGCGAAGGCGCCAGCAAAACCATTGCCACCTCTGGAGATAAACCAATGATCAAGAAGATGCTTGCCACTGCGGCCCTTGTCGGGCTCGCCCCGTTCGCGGCCCACGCCGCCTTGACGACATTGACGGCTGCTGACGGTTGGCCGCCGGCGGGCAGCACCGGCCTGCAGACCGTGCAGTTCGCCGCCGTTGCGGCCAGCGGGGTCAAGGTCGCCATCGGTGCTCACGCCTACAAGAACAGCGCCTTTCTGGCCAATGACGGGGTGCGCAATTTCTATGCGCAAAATGGCGTCTATCTGCCCGACGGCAAGAACTACGCGAACTGGAGCTTCGACTTCGCCTACGACATCCGCGGCTGCCAGGGCTGCAAGATCTGGCTGGGCATCGACACCGACAGCAGCGCCGCCGTCAACTACACCGACATCGACCTGCTGAGCCTCGGGCTGCCGATGTTTCTGGGCGAGTCCTGGAACCTGGAGATGTCTTTCCTGAACACGCCGAGCTTCAATTTCAACCCCTACGCCGCCAGCTCGACGGATTTCCGCCTGTTCGTCACCGATGCGGCCGGCGGCACCCTCGCGACCACCGACATCACGGTCAATGTGCCCGAGCCGGCCTCGATGGCTCTGATCGGCATCGCACTGGCCGGCCTGGCGGCAGTCCGCCGTCGCCGCGGCTGATCCGCCGAGGAGAAAAGCGAAGCGGCCCTCGGGCCGCTTTTTCATATGGGGTGAGTGCGGCGCGGGTTCACCAGAGGGCGTGGACCTGCGGCGCGATGCGGCGCAGGTAGAGCGCGGCCAGGGCCTGCATCAACGGCGCGGGCAGGGCGGCCAGGTCGGCGGCGCTGACGTTTTCGTCCACCTGGGCCGGCGTGCGGCCCCCGGGGATGGCCGTCGTGACGGCCTCGTTCATCAGGATCCAGCGCAGGGCCAGCCTGGCCATGCTCACGCCTGGCGGCAGCAGGCCACGCAGCTCTTCGACGGCGGCCAGGCCTTGCTCGTAGTCGACACCCGAGAAGGTCTCGCCCTTGTCGAAGGCCTCGCCCTGGCGGTTGAAGCCGCGGTGGTCGTCGGCGCCGAACTTGCTGTCGCGCGTGAACTTGCCGCTGAGCATGCCGCTGGACAGCGGCAACCGCGCCAGCACGCCGACCTGGGCCGCCTGGGCGGCGGGCAGGAAGACTTCGGCCGGGCGCTGGCGGAACAGGTTGTAGATGATCTGCACCGACTGCACGCCCGGGAACTTCAATGCGGCCAGCGCCTCGTCGACGCGCTCGACGCTGACGCCGTAGTGGCGCACTTTGCCTTCACGCACCAGTTCGTCCAGGGCGCCGAACACCTCGGGCATGCTGTACACGGCGGTGGGCGGGCAGTGCAGTTGCAGCAGGTCGATGGCCTCGGACTCGAGGTTCTGCAGGCTGCGCTCGATGAAGGGCCTCAAGTCGCGATAGCCCTCGGCGACATGCGGGTTCAGGCGCCGGCCGGCCTTGGTGGCGACATAGAACGCGTCGCTGGGCCGCTCCTTGCGCAGGCGGGCCAGCAGGCGCTCGCTGTGGCCATCGCCGTAGACGTCGGCCGTGTCGAAGAAGTTCACGCCGCGGTCCAGGGCGTGGTGCAGGGCCGCCATCGCGGCGCTGTCGTCCGTGTCGCCCCAGGTGCCGCCGATGGCCCAGGCGCCGAAGCCGATGGCAGAGATGTTCCAGCCGGTGCGGCCGAGGGAGCGGTAGATCATGGAATCGCCAGGAAGTGGAAACGAAATGGTATCGCAACCATCTTCGTGGCCCGCCGCCTGTGGGAGCGCGGATTGCTGCTGCATCCCCTGCGCCTTTTCGGCTCTGAAGGAGCAACATGATCACGTCGCCATCCCGTGCCGCCCAGCCGGCAGGAACTGAAGATTTGCAGCCGCAGCAAGATCGGCCGCTGCGCCAGGCGCAGCAGTCGCCGGGCGCTGCTACGGTGCCCGCGTCCGTCCCGCACGGGGGGCGTCGCCAGCAGCAGCAGGAGGACTTTGCGCATCGCCCCGCGACCCAGCAGCAACAGCATGAGCGTCAGCAGCATCTGGTCGATGCCGAGGACGACCCGGCCTCCGACGCGAATACGGCTTCTGCCAACCACCCCAACGACGACGACGAGTGACCGTGTCGCAGACCGTGAATGATGTGCACCACGGCATTCGCCTCCAGGCGGAAGTGGGGCCTCGCGAGGGGTGAGCAAACGGCCCATGGACGACACCGCATCGCTGTTGCAGGGCCTACTCGCCTTCGTGTGGGCGCCCATGCTGGTGGCTGCGGGTGTGCTGGACTGGTCGCTGCACCGCGCGCAACGCATTGAGTTCACGGCCGGCATTGCCGAATCGGCTCTGCACCTGGCCATGCTGGTGCTGGTGGGGAGCGCCATCCTGGCGGCAGTGCTGCTGGAGCCGACCGCCGGATTGCTGGCGGGCCTGATGGCCGTCGTGCTGCTGCACGATCTGAGCTACCTGGCCGATTTGCGCGTGGCGCTGGCAAAGCGGCGCATTCCCATACTGGAGCAATGGGTGCACGGCTTCCAGCACTTGTTGCCCTGGGCGGGCTTGTCCTGCCTGCTGGCGCTTGCTCCCGGGCAGACGCTGGCGCTGCTGCAACGGCCGGGCTACACGGCGGACTGGGGCCTGCGCTTCAAGGCGGACCCGCCCTGGACGTACACGGCCGTGATGTTCGTCATCTCGATGCTGCTCACGTGCTGCCGTTTTGCGAGGAAGCATGGCGCAGCGTCAGGGCGGCGCGGCGCCGCTGAGCCAGGGCTCCGCGAAGCTCAAACGGGACTTTCGTGCTGCAATTCCGGGTCCTCGCGGTCGGCGTCGTCCGGCTGAAGCGCCTGTGCTTGCCCGGGGTGCTGCGGCAGATGCGTCGCGGGCGGGCTGGCCGGCGCAACGCCGCTGGGCTGGACGTCCGGCACGCCTTCGCGCTGGGGCTGGTCGGAACTGTCCGGCTGAAGGGGCTGGTCGGCTTGGGGCGATGGATTGCTCATGGGGATTCCTTTCAGAATCCCCATGGCAATCGTCGTGCCGCCCCAGAGACGGCTTCAGTTCGGTCAGAGCACTTCGGAGGCGAAGTCGGCCAGCCTTGAGCGCTCGCCGCGCGCCAGCGTCACATGGCCGCTGTGGGCCCAGCCCTTGAAGCGGTCGACGGCAAAGGTCAGGCCTGAACTGCCTTCGGTCAGGTAGGGCGTGTCGATCTGCGCCAGGTTGCCCAGGCAGACGATCTTGGTGCCGGGGCCGGCGCGGGTGATCAGCGTCTTCATCTGCTTGGGCGTCAGGTTCTGGGCCTCGTCGATGATGACGAACTTGTTCAGGAAGGTGCGCCCGCGCATGAAGTTCAGGCTCTTGATCTTGATCTTGCTGCGCACCAGGTCGTTGGTGGCGGCGCGACCCCATTCGCCCGCGGAAGACCCGCCCTTGGCCAGCACCTCGAGGTTGTCGTCCAGGGCGCCCATCCAGGGGCCCATCTTTTCTTCCTCGGTGCCGGGCAGGAAGCCGATGTCCTCGCCGACCGGCACGGTCACGCGGGTGACGATGATCTCGCTGTAGCGGCGGTCATCGAAGACCTGGGCCAGGGCGGCGGCCAGCGTCATCAGCGTCTTGCCGGTGCCGGCGGTGYCGGTCAGCGTGATGAAGTCGCATTCCGGGTCCATCAGCAGGTTCAGCGCGAAATTCTGCTCGCGGTTGCGCGACGTGACGCCCCAGACGGAATGCTTCTGGTTGCCGTAGTCCTTCAGCGTGCGCAGCACCGCCGTCTTGCCGGTGATCTCGGTGACCTTGGCGTAGAGCGGCGTCTCGCCCGGGGCTTCAAGATAGACCAGTTCATTGATCAGCAGCGTGGGCACGAGGGGGCCGCTGATGCGGTAGTAGGTCGTGCCACCCTGCTGCCAGCTCTCCATGGTCTTGCCATGGCGGTCCCAGAAGTCCGAGGGCAGGGCCTGGACGCCGGTGTAGAGCAGGTCGGAGTCTTCCAGCGTCTTGTCGTTGCGGTAGTCCTCCGCCGGCAGGCCCAGGGCGCGGGCCTTGATGCGCATGTTGATGTCCTTGGACACCAGCACGACTTCGCGGCCCGGGTGGCGGCCCTTCAGCGCCTGGACGACGCCCAGGATCTGGTTGTCGGCCTTGCCCTGCGGCAGGCCCTGGGGCAGGGGAGTGTCGATCAGCTCGGTCTGGAAGAAGAGCTTGCCCTCGGCCTCGCGGTGGCCGGTGCCGGCCAGTGGCAGGCCCTTGGACATTTCCTCCAGGCTGCTGGTCTGCAAGCCGGCGGCGAGTTGATCCAGCTCGCGGCTGACCTGGCGCACATTGCGGGCAACTTCGGTCATGCCCTTCTTGTGCCCGTCCAGCTCCTCGAGCGTGATCATGGGCAGGAAGACGTCGTGCTCCTCGAAGCGGAACAGCGACATCGGGTCGTGCATCAGCACATTCGTGTCGAGGACGAAGAGCTTGGCGGCGCCGGCGGGTTTGCGCGTGCGTTTGGGTGCGGCGGCTTTGGCGGGCGTCTTGCTCGCCGATTTCACGGGCAGCGCCGGCTTGGCGGCAGCGGGGCTGGAGGTGGGGGTGGGAAGCCGCAGCACTTCGGCTGTCGGCACCGCGACCGGAGCGGCGGCGGGCGCGACGACGACGGGAGGCGTCGCGCGAGGTTTGCTGGGGGTCAGAGTGGCCGAATAAGCAGAGGCATCGAGGCGGCTGGCGCGTTGTGCAGGAGGCTTAGGCAGTGGCATGTACGGCGGATGGGCGACAAGTGAACCCCCTGCGATCCAGGCTCCAGAAAGCAAAAAGCCGCACAGGATGAGTGCGGCTTTGTAGTCTGAGACAAGGATTCGACCCGGGGCATGAGCTGATTATGCACATACCGCGGGCACCCGCGATGTCAGCAAACAACGCGCTTTCGCGTCCGATGCGGCGCCTTAGGCGGCTTCCTTCTTCAGGCCCTTCACGGCCTTCAGGACTTCGTCGACGTGGCCGGCAACCTTGATGCCGCGCCATTCGCCCACCAGGATGCCGTTCGGGGCGATCAGGAAGGTCGAGCGCTCGATGCCCTTGACCTTCTTGCCGTACATGATCTTGTTCTTGACCACGCCGAACATATGGCAGAGCTTCTCTTCGGTGTCGGCGATCAGCTCGAAGGGCAGTTCCAGGGCCTGCTTGAACTTCTCGTGCGACACCATGTTGTCGCGCGAAACGCCCAGCACCACCGCGCCGGCCTTCACGAAGTCCTTGTGGCGATCGCGGAATTGCATCGCCTCAGTGGTACAACCCGGCGTATTGTCTTTCGGGTAGAAGTACAGCACCACCGATTTGCCCAGGAAGGCATTGGCAGTGAACTTCACGCCGCCGGTGGCTTGAGCCTCAATTTCCGGCAGGGGTTTGTTGAGCGCAGGCGTCATTGGGGAGTGCAGCAGAAGCGTTGTGCTCACGGGGTCCCCGGTTCGTGATCACTCTGTGAAGCCTTTCACGGAAGCAATCTACGCGGGCGCCCGCAAGCAATAGCCCGTGATTATAAAGCCTCGCCCCGACCTCCCGGTCGGTTCGGTCATCCCTCGATGAGCAATGCTGCCAGAACGTTGCGACCTTCGCTGGCCAGCACGTTGTAAGTACGGCAAGCGGCTGCGTTGTCCATCACCTCGAAGCCGATGCGCGTTTCGACCAGGGCCCGCCACAGCGCCGGGTTCGGGAAACGCAGCCGGGCGCCGCTGCCAAAGACGACCAGCTCGGGATTCAGCGCCTTGATTGCTTCGAAATGCGCAGGCTGAAGTTCCTCGAAGCGCGAAGGCGCCCAGGCGACGACGTCACCCTTCCAGGGGACGAGGACGCTGGCCGTGTGCGGGCGGCCGTTGACCCAGACGCCCTGGGCGTCATGGCGGGAAATGCTGTTGCCGCCTTGCGGCTCGTCGAGCTGGAACTTCATCGTGAAAGGGCCGGAAAACCGGGCGCGAGTGTCGCGCAGAACGGCAGCTTGCGTGCCCGGGCCTTGCTTAAACTCCAAGATCCCCCTTTTTGGCCCTTTCTTGCACTGCAGCAACGCTGCGCCGGAGCCCCTTTTGAAGCCCATCGCCAAGTCCAGCAAGCTCGCCAGCGTCAGCTATGACATCCGCGGCCCCGTGCTGGACAAGGCGCGCCAGATGGAGGAAGAGGGCCAGAAGATCATCAAGCTGAACATCGGCAACACGGCCGTGTTCGGCCTGACGCCGCCGGACGAGATCGTGCAGGACATGATCCGCAACCTGGCCGATGCCGGCGGCTACACGGACAGCAAGGGCCTGTTCGCGCCGCGCAAGGCGGTCGTGCACTACACGCAGGAGAAGGGCGTCAAGGGCGTCAGCGTCGACGACGTGTATCTCGGCAACGGCGCCTCCGAGCTGATCCAGATGGCCATCAACGCCCTGGTCAACGATGGCGACGAGATCCTGATTCCCGCCCCCGACTTCCCGCTCTACACGGCCGTTGTCGGCCTGTCCGGTGGCCGTCCGGTGCATTACCGCTGCGACGAGGGCGCCGGCTGGCTGCCCGACCTCGCCGACATCGAGGCCAAGATCAGCCCGCGCACCCGCGGCATCATGGTCTGCAACCCGAACAACCCGACCGGCGCGCTCTACCCGGACGACGTGCTGCTGGGCATCATCGAACTGGCCCGCCGCCACCAGCTCGTCATCTTTGCCGACGAGATCTACGACAAGACGCTGTACGACGGTGTGACCCACACCAGCATGGCGTCCCTCGCCGACGACGTGCTCTTCATCACCTTCAACGGCCTGTCCAAGAACTACCGCGCCTGCGGCTACCGCGCCGGCTGGATGGTGGTCAGCGGCGAGAAGCGCCATGCCCGCGACTACATCGAGGGCCTGAACATGCTGGCCTCGCTGCGGCTGTGCTCCAACACGCCGGGTCAACTGGCGATCCAGACGGCCCTGGGCGGCTACCAGAGCATCAAGGACCTGGTCGCCCCCACCGGCCGCCTGGCCCGCCAGCGTGACCTCGCCTACGAACTGCTGACGCAGATCCCCGGCGTCAGCGTCGTGAAGCCCAAGGCGGCGCTTTACATGTTCCCGCGCCTGGACCCCAAGATGTACCCCATCGCCGACGACCAGCAGTTCGCCTACGAGCTGCTGGCCGAGGAGAAGGTGCTCATCGTCCAGGGCACCGGCTTCAACTGGCCCGAGCACGACCATTTCCGGTTGGTGTTTCTGCCGAATGTGGACGATTTGCGTGAGGCTATTGGCCGCATTGATCGATTTCTTGCCGGGTATCGCCGGCGTGTTTCTTCCTGAGAGCGTTGCAGATGAAAGCCATCCAAGTCGGCCTGATCGGCCTCGGCACCGTCGGTGCCGGCACCTTCCACGTCTTGCAGCGCAACCAGGCCGAGATTCGCGGCCGCGCCGGACGGGGCATCGAGATCGCGATGGTGTCCGCCCGCAATGCCGAGCGCGCCAAGGCCTACCAGGCCATCGTCGGCGACGGCATTCCCTGCGTCGGTGACGCCCAGCAGCTCGTCAACAACCCGGCCATTGACATCGTCGTCGAGCTGATCGGCGGCATCGAGCCGGCGCGCTCGTTGGTGCTGCAGGCGATCGCCAACGGCAAGCATGTCGTCACCGCCAACAAGGCCCTGCTGGCTCTGCACGGCACCGAGATCTTCGAAGCCGCGCGCGAGAAGGGCGTCGTCGTCGCCTTCGAGGCGGCCGTGGCTGGCGGCATTCCCATCATCAAGGCGCTGCGCGAAGGCCTGACGGCCAACCGCATCGAGTGGATCGCCGGCATCATCAACGGCACCACCAACTTCATCCTGTCGGAGATGCGCGGCAAGGGCCTGGACTTCGGCGTCGTGCTGAAGGAAGCCCAGCGCCTGGGCTATGCCGAGAGCGACCCGACGTTTGACATCGAAGGCGTCGACGCGGCCCACAAGCTGACGCTGATGAGCGCCATCGCCTTCGGCGTGCCGGTGCAGTTCGACAAGGCCCATGTCGAGGGCATCAGCAGCCTGCAGGCCACCGACATCAAGTACGCCGAGCAGCTCGGCTACCGCATCAAGCTGCTGGGCATCACGCGCCGCCGCGACAACGGCATCGAGCTGCGCGTGCACCCCACGCTGATCCCGTCCAGCCGCCTGATCGCCAACGTCGAAGGCGCGATGAACGCCGTCGTCGTGCAGGCCGATGCCGTCGGCACGACGCTGTACTACGGCAAGGGCGCCGGTGCCGAGCCGACCGCCTCGGCCGTCGTCGCCGACCTGGTGGACGTGACCCGCCTGGCCACCGCTGACCCGGATCATCGTGTGCCCCATCTGGCCTTCCAGCCCGACGCGATGAGCGACACGCCCATCCTCGAGATGGCCGACGTGCACACCGCCTTCTATCTGCGTCTCGTCGTGGCGGACCAACCCGGCGTGCTGTCTCGCATCACCACCATCCTGGCCGAGCACGACATCTCCATCGACGCCGTGCTGCAGCGCGAATCCGGCGAAGGCGAGCGCCAGACCGACCTCATCATCCTGACCCACGACACGGTGGAAGGCCGCATGAACGAGGCCCTGGCCAAGATGCAGGGCCTGCCGACCGTGCTGGCGCCCATCGTGCGCATCCGCAAGGAAGAGCTGGCCTGATATGAAGTACATCAGCACCCGCGGCGACCAGACCGAGCGCGGCTTCTCCGACATCCTGCTGGAGGGCCTGGCGCCCGATGGCGGCCTCTATCTGCCCAAGGCCTACCCGCGC
Source organism: Roseateles sp. P2_H4 (assembly GCF_056403315.1). Taxonomy (NCBI): domain Bacteria; kingdom Pseudomonadati; phylum Pseudomonadota; class Betaproteobacteria; order Burkholderiales; family Sphaerotilaceae; genus Roseateles; species Roseateles sp. P2_H4. Next base: position 183,197 of record NZ_JBFUFR010000003.1, read on the forward strand.
GTCGACGCGGCCACGTTGGCGCGCTGGCGCGGCCTGGCCTATGCCGACCTGGCCTTCGAGATCCTGTCGCTCTACATAGCCGACATCCCGGCCGACGACCTGCGCGCGATCACGCGCAAGGTCTACACGGCCGAAGTCTTCGGCACCGAGCAGATCACGCCGCTGACCTGGCTGGGCGACCACATCGCGCTGCAAGGCCTGTCCAACGGCCCGACGCTGGCCTTCAAGGACATGGCCATGCAATTGCTGGGCGCGCTGTTCGAGTACGAACTCGGCCGCCGCGGCGAGACGCTGAACATCCTGGGCGCCACCTCGGGCGACACCGGCAGCGCCGCCGAATACGCGATGCGCGGCAAGAAGGGTGTCAAGGTCTTCATGCTCAGCCCCAATGGCCGCATGAGCCCCTTCCAGCAGGCGCAGATGTTCAGCCTGCAGGACGCCAACATCCACAACATCGCCATCGACGGCGTGTTCGACGACTGCCAGGACATCGTCAAGGCGGTGTCCAACGATCTCGCCTTCAAGCGCGAGCACCGCATCGGCACCGTCAACTCCATCAACTGGGCGCGGTTGCTGGCCCAGGTCGTCTACTACTTCGCCGGCTATTTCCAGGCCACCAAGAGCAACGCCGAGAAGGTCAGCTTCACGGTGCCGAGCGGCAACTTCGGCAACGTCTGCGCCGGCCACGTCGCGCGCATGATGGGCCTGCCCATCGCCAAGCTGGTCGTCGCGACCAACGAGAACGACGTGCTCGACGAGTTCTTCCGCACCGGCGCCTATCGCCCGCGCGGCACGGCCGACACGCACGAGACGTCCAGCCCGTCCATGGACATCTCCAAGGCCAGCAATTTCGAGCGCTTCGTGTTCGACCTGCTGGGTCGCGACGGCGCGCGGGTGAAACAGCACTTCGGCGCCTCGCAGTTCGAACTGGGCGGCGGCGAGCATGCCGACATCGCCGGCTTTGGCTTCATCTCCGGCCGCAGCACGCATGCCGACCGCGTCGCGACCATTCGCCGCTGCCACGCCGAGCATGGCGTCATCATCGACCCGCACACGGCCGACGGCCTCAAGGTGGCGCTGGAGAAGCGCGACCCCAACGTCACGATGCTGGTGCTGGAGACGGCCCTGCCGGCCAAGTTCGCGGCCACCATCGTCGAAGCGCTGGGCACCGAGCCGCCGCGGCCCGCGAACCTCGAAGGCATCGAGCAACTCCCCAAGCGTGTGAAGGTCATGCCGGCCGATGTGGGCCAGGTGAAGGCCTACATTCACGCCCATGTCTGAACCCAAGAAGTCGCCACTGATCCCGCTGGACGAGGCGCTGGCCCGGCTGCTGGCCGGGGCTGAAGCGCTGGCCGGGCGCGAGACGCTCGCGACCGGCGCCGCCACGGGCCGTGTGCTGGCGGCCGATCTGGTGTCGCCGGTCGACGTGCCGCCGGCCGACAACTCGGCGATGGACGGTTACGCCCTGCGCGCCGCCGATGCCGGCCAATCCCTGCCGGTCACCCAGCGCATTCCCGCCGGCAGCGTGCCCGCCCCGCTGCCGCCCGGTGAGGCGGCGCGCATCTTCACGGGCGCCCAGGTGCCCGCGGGTGCCGACACCGTCGTCATGCAGGAGTTCACCGAGCTGGTGGGCGACCAGGTCAGCGTGACCCAGCCCATCACCGCCGGCGCCAATGTGCGCCTGCGTGGCGAGGACGTGCGCACCGGTGCCGTCGTGTTGCCTGCGGGCACGCGGTTGGATGCCGTGGCCGTGGGGCTGGCCGCGACTGCCGGTGCCGCCGAGCTGACCGTGACCCGTCGCCCGCGCGTGGCGCTGTTCTCCACCGGCGATGAACTCGTCATGCCCGGCGAGGCGCTGCCGCCGGGCGCCATCTACAATTCCAACCGCTTCACGCTGCGGGCGCTGCTCGAAGGCCTGGGCTGCGAGGTCATCGACCTCGGCATCGTGCCCGACCGCCTGGACGCCACCCGTGCCGCGCTGCGCGAGGCTGCTACCAAGGCCGACGTCATCCTGACCTCGGGCGGCGTCTCGGTTGGCGAGGAAGACCATCTTCGTCCCGCCGTGCAGGCCGAAGGCCAGCTGGACCTGTGGGCCATCGCCATCAAGCCGGGCAAGCCGTTCGCCTATGGGCGCGTTGGCGAGGCCCACTTCATCGGCCTGCCCGGCAACCCGGTGTCCAGCCTGGTGACCTTCCTGGTCCTGGTGCGGCCCTTTTTGCTGAAGCTGCAGGGGGCGAACCGTGTCACGCCGCGCGGCTACCGTCTGGCAGCGGGCTTCGATTGGCCCAAGCCCGACAAGCGCCGCGAGTTCCTGCGCGTGCGCCTGGACGAGGAGGGCGGCCTGGCGATGTTCTCCAACCAGAGCAGCGGCGTGCTGACCTCGGCCTTCTGGGCCGACGGTCTGCTCGACAACCCACCGGGCCAGGCCTTCAAGGCGGGCGATGCGGTGCGCTTCATTCCGTTTGCGGAGCTGCTGGCGTGAGCATCACGGTGAAGTTGCGCTTCTTCGCGTCTCTGCGCGAGAAGCTGGGCGAGGGTGAAGCACTGGCCTTGCCCGAAGCCAGCTCCGTTGCTGCGGCGCGCGAGGCCTTGATGGCGCGTGGCGGCCTTCACGCCGAGGCGTTGGCCAGCGGCCGCGCGGTGCGGGCGGCGCTGAACCAGAAGATGTGCGCCGAGTCCGCCGAGCTGGCAGACGGCGACGAGCTGGCTTTCTTCCCCCCGGTTACCGGCGGATGAACGGCTTGCACCTGACCGCCGATCTGCACGGCGTCGACCCGGCGCTGGCGGTCATGCGCGATGCGGATGCGCTCGCCCTGCTGTGCCGTGACGCGGTGACTAGATCAGGTCTTACCGGCGTTGCTGAACTCTTCCACCGCTTTGCCCCCAAGGATGAGCAGAGTGGCGTCACCGGCGTCGTGCTGTTGGCCGAATCGCATCTGGCCGTGCATACCTGGCCCGAGCTGGGCGGCGTGACGCTGGACGTCTACGTCTGCAACTATGGCGCCGACAACAGCACCAAGGCCGAGGCCTTGCTGGATGCCTTGCTGAAGGCGTTTGCGCCGCGCGAGGCCGAGATTCAGAGGCTGAGCCGCGCCGCCGCCTCGACGCCGGCCGTGTAGGCCTCTTCGAACACCGAATACGCCGCCAGGTCGCTGTGCGCGAAGACGACGCGGCCGCGTTGGGCGTTCAGCGCTGCCAGCTCGGCGGAGCCGCGCAGGCCCGGGGTGGGAATGCTCATCGCATGGCCGAAGCGGCACAGGTCGATGCGCTCCAGCTTGGCGGGCAGATCGGGGTGGGTCTGGGCCAGTTCGTCAGTGACGACCCGCGCCCAGTGCTGCCAGGGCTGTTTCAGCAGCTCGCCGCGCTGGGTTTCGGGCAGGGCGAGATAGGCGGTCAGCAGCGGCGCATGCGGTGTCGGGTCCAGGGTTTGATGGTGGGCATCGACATAGCCGAGCGCCGTGGTGCCGTAGCGCACGTTGTCCCAGGACGGCGGCGCGCCGGCACGTTGCAGCAGCGGCTCGCGCAGGGAGAGGTTGGCCGTCAGCCAGGGCGCGTGGCGCTGCTTCAACGAGCGCAGCGCAGCGGGCGGGGCGGCCAGCAGCCGGGCCGACACGAACAGCGGCGTGGCCATGACGACGGCACGCGCTGCCCAGCGCTCGGTCGCGCCGGTGGCCTCGTTCCAGGCCAGCAGCTCGACGCCCTGGCGCTGCTCGGTCACGCGCAGCACCGTACGGCCCAGATGGATGCGCTCGCGCAGCGGCGCGGCGATGCGGGCGCTGAGCCAGCCATTGCCTTCGGGCCAGGTCAGCACCGGTTCGCGCTCGCCCGCCTCGTCGCCCGGCGCATGGAAGCCGTGGCGGCTGGCGAAATAGTGCAGGCCGGCCCAGGCCGACACGGTGTCGGCCCCGGCGCCGAAGTCGTCGCGGCAGCAGTAGTCGAGATACCAGCGCAGGCGAGGATCATCCAGACCATCGTTGTCGAGCATGGTAGCGAAGGTCTGAGCATCCAATGCGTCGTGATAGACCTTCCACCGGGCACGACGGCTAGGCATGGCAAAGCCCATGTTGCGCTGCGCATCTTCAACGAGAACGCTGAAGCGCCGGTATTGGGCCAACGAGGCAGCGCCGCTGGGCGGCGGCAGCAGGCCGTCGCGCCATTCGCCGTCGATGAAGAGGCGCTCCTGCGGGCTGTGGCAGAGGTGCTTCTCGTCCCAGACGGTGCGGCCCAGTTGTTCGCGGGCCAGGCCCAACTCGTGCAGCAGCTCGCTGACCTCATGCGCTTCGGCGCCGGGCACGGGCAGGTAATGTGCACCCAGCGGGCAGGGCGAGCCGGCGAGGCTGTGGCCGCGGCTGTTGCCGCCGGCCTGGTCTTCGAGGTCGAGCAGGGCGAAGTCGTCGACACCGCGCGTGGCAAGGGCACGCGCGCAGGCCAGGCCGGCGATGCCAGCGCCGACGATGAGGACGCCGGTGGTTTTCAGCGGCCCGTCGGCCTTGGGCGGCTCGCCGCGCAGCCGATGGCCACGTTCCGGATGCGTGCCGACCCAGCCGCCCTGCAAGGCCGGCGCCTCGGGCGTGCAGCCGCTGGCCAGCAGGCCGAGCACAACCGCCCGGCGTGACGGGCCGGGAGAGACGATGCGGGAATGGACGGGCGGGGGCGGACGCAAGGGCGGCAGGGTAGCAGCCTGGCGCCGTGATCCCGCCGTCAGCCGCCGGTGGGTTTCACGTCGGCGCCGTCACTGTTCGAGCGCCATTCGCGCAGCTCTTCGGCCAGCACCGGGTGGTGGTCGGCCGCGGCGCGCTGCATCAGCGCCTCGACGTTGGCTTCGGTCACGTGCTCGTGGCCGACACCGTGGACGAGGTTGTCGTAGATGCTGTCGATATTCCTGGCATCGGTGCCGGGCGGCGTCGAAGGCAGGTCGACCTGGGCCAGGGCCTCAGGTTTCAGGGTGGCAGTCTGCATGGGTGGCTCCTGCGCCGGCGCCTCGCCGGCGAGCCCATCTTCCGGCAAAAGGCGCTCCTAGTGAACCTGCCCCCACTCGGTTTCAAACTCTTGCACCAGCACCTGGTTGCTGAGCCGGTTCACCTCGGTGGGCACGCGCGCCATGTCGGGCGGAAAGTCGAGCAGGGCCGGCAGGCTGCTGGGGCTGATAAAGCGCAGGCCGTCGGGGAACTTCGTGGGCCGGCGGAACGGCCGCCGCGACGCCAGCACGAAACCCCATTCGCCGAAGCTCGGCACATGGGCGTGGTAGGGCGTCGTCGTCAGGCCGGTGGCTTCGATCGTCGTGACGACGGTCCAGAAACTTCGCCGCGCGATCAGCGGTGACGTGGTCTGCACGACCGCATAACCGCCGGCACTCAGGTGCTGGTCCACCAGCTCGTAGAAGCTGGCCGTGTAGAGCTTGCCCAGCGCAAAGTTGGACGGGTCGGGGAAGTCGATGACGATGACGTCGAAGCTGTCCTGCTGCTGCTCCAGCCAGCCGAAGGCATCGGCATTGACGATGCGCAGTTTGGGGCTGGACAGCGCGTGGCCGTTCAGCGCCGACAGCTTGGGGTTGTCGCGGAACAGCGTCGTCATCTGCGGGTCCAGCTCGACCAGCGTGACCTGTTCGACGCTGGCGTACTTCAGCACCTCGCGCACGGCCATGCCGTCGCCGCCGCCCAGCACCAGCACGCGCTTGGGCGCCCCGTGCGCCGCCATCGCGGGCTGCACCAGGGCCTCGTGGTAACGGTACTCGTCCTTGGAGTGGAACTGCAGATTGCCGTTCAGGAACAGGCGGGTGCCGGCGCGGCCATCGGTGACGACGATGCGCTGGTAGGCGCTGCTCTGCTTGAAGACGATGTGTTCACCGTAGAAGCGGTCCTCGGCCCAGGTCGTCAGTTGCTCGGCGCCGGCGAGGGCCGCGAGCAGCAGCGCGGCCGACAGCGCGCAGGCGGCGGTGTGGGCACGCTTGGCGCGCAGGTCGGCACGGAACAGCCACAGCGCCCAGATCGCGACGGCGACATTCAGCAGGCCGAAGGCCACGCCGGTGCGCACCAGGCCGAGATGCGGCACCAGCACGAGCGGGAAGGCGAGGGCCACGAGCAGGGCGCCGAGGTAGTCGAAGGTCAGCACCTGCGAGACCAGATCCTTGAGGCCGTAGCGTGCGCTGAAGTGGCGCTTCAGGATGCGCATGACCAGCGGAATCTCCAGCCCCACCAGCGTGCCCACCAGCAGCACCAGCGCATACAGCAGCACGCGGAAGGCCGCGGCCTCGCCCGGCGGCAGCAGGCTGTGCACGGCGAACAGCGCCGCCGGCATCAGGCCGCCGATGACGCCCACGAGCAGCTCCACCTGCAGGAAGACGCCCACCAGCTGCCGCTCGACGAAGCGCGACAGCCAGGACCCCAGGCCCATCGCGAACAGGTAGACGCCGATGACGGTGGAGAACTGCAGCACCGAGTCGCCGAGCAGATAGCTCGCGAGGGCGCCCGCCGCCAGCTCGTAGACCAGGCCGCAGGCGGCGATGACGAAGACGCTGGCGAGCAGCAGCAGCTCGGGCAGCGAGGCGCGCGAGGAGCCGGGTTCCGTCACGGCTTGGCCGGGGCCAGCAGCACCGAGAAGGCCAGGCGCTTGCCGTCGGGGCTGACGGCGATGTTGCGGATGGCGCCGCCGAGATCGGTGAGTTCGGCCAAGGGCTTGAAGCCGCCACCCGGCTTGCCGTCCCAGCGCAGGAAGAGGTTGCCGCGCGCCATCAGCATCGAGCCGTCCGGCAGGGCGACGAAATACTGGCTGCGGTTGGATTCCTTCTCGCCCTCGGGCAGGGCCGGCGTCTCGACCAGGGCCTGGGGTTTGGCGTCGCCGACACCCATGGCGGCAATGAACCAGTGGGCCGGGTCGGTCTGGTCGACGAAGAGGGCGCGCTTGCCGTCGGCCGTGCGGCCGAGCGAGCGGCCGGGCTTGGAGGTCAGCAGCGTCTGCTGACCGGTGGTGCGGCTGATCAGCACGGCGCGGTGGTTGTTGCGCTCGGGCACGTCGTCGACGAGGAAGGCGGCGATCAGGTCGGGCGTGATCCAGGCGTGGTAGCCGATGCGCTTGGTCGGCACGACGGGCGCGACGGGCTTGCCGTCCCAGCCGAACAGCCACAGCGAGGGCTCGTTCATCTCGATGCCATAGGCCGGATCCGCGGTGACGACGCGGATGGCCGAGAAGCCGCTGCCATCGGCCAGTGGCGTGGGCGAATAGAGGTTCTCCGTCGTCGCCGTGACGGCCGAGGTGGTGTTCTTGGCCAGGTCGTGGCGGTAGATGTTGTTGGAGCCCGAGCGGTCCGACGCGAACAGCACCGCGCTGCCGTCGCGCAGGAAGGACGGTTGGAAGTTGGCGCCCTTGGCGGGCGTGACGTTGCGGACGTCGCTGACCGTGCCCGCGGCTGTGTCCAGGCGGGCCAGGAACAGGCCCACGTCGGGCTTGGCGTCGGCCGCCCCGGCAGACAGCGTGAACAGCGCGAGGGCAGATGCGGCCAGCCCCTGCAGGGCGAGGCGGCGGGTCGGAGCCGGCAATGGCATGAGCGGGCCTTTGAGGAGGGGGTGAAGCGGGGCGAGGCAGTCTAGAGCCTGTCCATGGGGCCGCAACGCGGGTCGGCGCCGACCCGAGGACGCGGGGGCTTCTCGTCCTCTCTCGGTAGGGCGGCGCGGCCGGTTCCAGGGCGTGCCGGCGGCCACACTGCCGCATTCAGACAAGGAGCTGGAGATGACGCTGACAAGAATGGGCAAGACTTTGGCGGGCCTGCTGCTGGTCGCCGCGACGGCGGCCGTGCAGGCACTGCCGGCGCCGTATGTCTACGGCGCCTATGGCTACTACAACCCCGCCACCGGAGACCACACCGTCTTCACGCCGGGCAGCCAGTCCCATGCCGACAGCAACGCGGCGTTTGCCTCCATGGCCACCTTGAACGGCCCGATGGCCCAGGCCTATGTCGGCACCTCGGGCTACATCGGCACCGGCCAGTCCAATGCCAATGCGACGTCCTCCGCGACGGTGCAGTACGACTTCTACGCAACCAACGGTCTGACCTTCAGCGACCTCGTGCCGATCACGATCAAGGGCCGGGCCTTCATGTCCGGCACGGGCAGCGCAGTGGGCAGCGGCTACGCGCGCGTGGTGCACTCGTCGACCGCGGGTGGCGTGAACAACGGTTCCTTCACCAACCAGTTGACCACCTGGAACTGCGGCGGCGGCGGCAACGATTGCGGCCTGTTCGACTTCGAGTTCAAGCTCTACGTCAGCGCCTTCTCCTTCGCCGAACCCGGCGAGATCGCGCGCATCAGCCTGTTCGCGAGCGCCAAGCTCAACAACTCGGCCTACGCCACCCAGGCCAGCGCCTGGGTCGACCCGGTCATCAGCATCGACCCGGCCTATCTCGCCAGCCACCCGGACGCCGCCCTGGTGTTTGACTCGTCCATCACCAACGCCATCGGCGCGGCGCCCGTGCCGGAGCCGGGCACCAATGCGCTGCTGCTGGCCGGCGTCGCGGTCATGGGTGCAGCCTTGCGCCGCCAGCGCCCGCGCTAGAACGACACCGGCTGAGGCAGGGCCTTGCTCCAGTAGAAGATGTCCCAGCCGGCGCGCAGGCCGCCGGTGGTGAAGGGGTCGGTCGCGATCAGCGCCTCCACGGCGGCCTTGTCCGGCGCCCGCACCACCCACAGGCCGCCGACGGGTGTCGCCTCGGGCGACTCACGCAGCGAGCCGATGGCCCTCACCATCTCGGCATTGGCTGCTGCCCATTCCAGATGGGCCTGCAGCAGCTGGCGGCGCAGCTCGCCGGCGCCCGGCTTGTCGTGGAAGCGGATGGCGAACAGCGTCCAGTCCTCGTGGGCGTTGTTGGTCAGCGTGGCGAAGTCGTGTGTGGCGGGCACTACATCTCTCCTTGTTGTCTTCGGGCCGAGCGCTGGGCCGCTCCCGAGCCGGCCCGCGTTGGCGATGTGCTTGCGGCTCGATGCCGCAAGCATCGCCGTCCCCTCGGGGGACCGTTCAGGCGCGTCCACGTTCAGTGGGGCGCGACTGGGCGAGGGGCTTCAGGGACTGCTCATTGCCTCTCGCCAGCGCATCGCGTCGTAGACGCGGTGGCGGGTGCTGGGGTGGTGGAAGAAGATGAATTCTTCCAGCGCGCCCGGGTCAGCCTTGCGGTACTCGACGAGGCGCAGTTGGGCCTCGGCAAAGCCATGCGGCTCGCGCGACAGGTTGAGGCCGAACTGGTCCGCCTCGGCTTCCTGCACGCGGGTGATGCTGTTGTTGACAGGCGTGGCGAGCGCGAAGAAGACAGAGAACACCGCCGCCAGCATGGGCAGCCCGGCCACATCGTCGATGCGGCTGACGCCGGTGACGCCGGCAAAGCGTGCAAGCAGCCGCCCGAGCAGCCACTGCACGGTGGCAAAGCCGACGAAGAGCACCAGCGTCAGCATCGCCATGGTCTTGGCGATGTGGTTCATCACGTAGTGGCCCAGCTCATGGCCCATCACGGCGCGGATCTCGGGTTCCGAGGTGCGGCGCAGCAGGTTGTCGTTCAGGCGCACGGCAGCGCTGCCGAACAGGCCGGCCACGTTGGCGCTGATGCGCGTCGTCTGGCGCGAGGCGTCGAAGACGTAGACGTTGTCCACCGGCACGCCGTTGGCGTGGGCCATCTGCAGCACGGCGCTCTTGATGGGGCCTTCTTCCACTGGCTTGTAGGTATTGAAGGCCGGCTCGATCAGCACCGGCGAGATGGCGATGATGACGATGAGCACGGCCATGCTGCCGGCTGTTCCCCAGATCCACCAGCGCGCGCCGGTGCGGCGCATCAGCGCATACAAGCCCGCCACGACGATGGCCATCAATGCCATGTTGATGGCCTGCATCATTGCCGCCTCACCCAGCCAGGCGAGCAGGGTCTGGGTGGACATGCCGTAGGCCTGTTCGCGCCACCAGCCTTCGTAGACGGCCAGCGGCAGGGTCAGCAGCGTCGAGGCGGCCACGTAGACGGCGCCGAACAGCATGTCGCGGCGCACCGGCCCCTTGCCCACGCGTTGGGCCCAATCACGGACGCGGGCGGCGCGGCGGCCGCTCATCATCAGCACGGCGACGGCCAGGCCAAGCAGCAGGTTCCACAGTTGCAGCCAGTAGCCGCCGGTGTAGTAGGCGTCGGACTTGGCGACGACGTCGGCCGGCAGCCTGTCCATATAGGCCTGGGTGGCGGCCTCGGCATTGCGGGGCAGGGCGGCGCGCCAGGCGTCGTCGACGGGGCGGATCTTGAAGCCCGAGGCCTGGGCGGTGGCGTCGGCCTTCTGGGCCTGGGCTTGAACCTTCGCGGCATCGTCTGCGGCGTGGGCCAGCGTGAGGCTGAGCGCCAGGGTGGCTGCGGTCAACCATGTCTTCATCGAATCCTCCTGTTTTGAAGCGGCGCGATTGTGGCGACGCTCACCACACCCGGAGGTGCGGTGCGACAGGCTGCGTGCAGAGCAGGATGGACGGCTTCAGCCGTGGATGGCTGCAGCGACGATGTTGCCGATGGAGATGCACATCGCTCCCACCACGATGGCCAGGGCGATGTTCTTGTGCTCCACGAGCTCTTCCCAGAGTTTGTAGGGCGTGATCTTGTCCACGATGATGAAAGCCACCCAGAAGATGACGACGCCGATGAGGGCGTACATCGTCGAGCCGAGGACGACTTCGGGTTTGAGCCAGTCGAGGGTCATGGTGCGTGCTCCTTATTTGTGGCCGCCGCCACCGCTGCTGTAGCCGCCATAGCTGCCACCGCTGTTGCCACTGCCGAAATAGCTGCCGCCGCGCGAGCTGCTGCGGCATTGCCGGTATTCATTGCTGTTCTCACCGAAGCTGGTCTTGTACTGCTGGCAGTCATCGTTGGAGCATGCGCGCAGCAGCGCGAACAGCAGCACGATGAGAAACAGGCCGATGATGATGTTGCGCAGCAGATTGCCGCCGCTCTTGAAGGCCGAGGCGTCGCGCGCGAAGGGTGCCGCCGGTGCGCGCAGGCCGAAGGCCTTCTGCACGGCGTCGGCGGGCACGGGGCTGCCGCCGCTCCAGGTGATCTCGGGGCCTTGCTGTTCGCGGCTCAGCAGGTATTGGCCGTCGCGGGTGATGTAGTCGGTGACCTGGACACGGTCCTCCAGCCGCACGGGCCAGTAGAACTCGCCCAGTACCTGCGTGGTCTTGGCGCCGTAGACCCAGCGCTGGCTGTAGTCCCTTCCCTGCCAGTTGACGCCACCACGGGCCTGGGAGGGTGCGCCCGTCAGCGTGCGCACCAGGCTCCAGCCTTCGCGGGTATCGACGAGGAAGGCGAAGCCGGCGAGGCGGTTGTAGAGCAGGTACTCGCGCCAGAAGCTCTGCTCGTCGTCGGCATCTTCGGGCAGGTCGCAGCGCTCCTGGTAGCCGACGACGGTCCAGACTTCGGGCTTGCCGTCGACGCCCAGCGTGCCGGTGCGGCCGAGCGGGATCAGCGGCGGCAGGCCGGGGTTCTGGGCCGTGAAGCCCAGCGCCTTCGACTCGCCCTCCGGCAGGTCGACGACGGCGTTGCACTGGGCGCAGACCATGCTCTTGGTCTGCGACAGCTTGGGCTCCAGCGGCGCGCCGCAGCTGGGGCAGGCGATGGCCCGGCCCTTGAACTTGGCCTCGGCGATGGACTCGCCTTCGGCCGTCGTGCGCAGGCCCTGCAGGGCCATCTCGGCCAGGACGACGCTGCGGCCGAGCGACCAGACCGGCGGCTGGCCGTCGCGGTATTCCAGGCTGCCGACCTCGCCCTGGGCGTTGCGCAGCTCGACGACCCGGCCCGCCTTGGGCGGCCGCGGCAGCTCGCCCTCGGCCGCACGCAGGGCCGCCTCGACGATGGCGGCCACCTGCCAGCGCTGGCCGGCCACCGTCAGCGGCAGGCCGACGCCAGGCGCCTCGGGCGGTGTTTCGTTGAGTGGCGCCTCCAGGCTGAGGACGAACTGGCCGTTGTCCTCGCTGAGCCAGGCGACGCGGGGCGTTTCCGGCCCGGCGTCGAACAGCAGATGCCATTCGTTCCAGTTGCCCAGCTCCGAGCCGCGCTGCACGCGGCCGACGACGGCGAAGCTGCGGCCCATCCAGCGGCCCGTGGTGCCGAGCTGCAGCGGGGAATAGTCTTCGAAGATCTCGGCGCTCTGGCCGATCTGGCTCAGCGTGTCGCCGTCACGCAGCAGCGTGCTGCGGCAGAAGCCGCAGACGGCACTGGCCGACGCCGCGCTCGCGAACTCGACGGGCGCGCCGCAGTTGGGGCAGGCAGCGCGCCAGCGTCGCTGCGCGGCTGGCGCCTGATCAGCCAAGTTTCTTCAGCAGGTCAGCCTTCTTGGCGGCGAATTCCTCATCGGTCAGGATGCCCTTGGCCTTGAGGTCGCCGAGCTTTTCCAGCAGCGAGACGATGTCTTCGGGCTTGCTGGCKGCGGGCGCGGGTGCGGCGGTGCCGACGCCGGCCAGGCCCTGGCCCAGCGTCTGCGCCAGCGTCTGGCCCAGGGCCACGCCGGCGCCCAGGCCCACGGCCTGGCCGGCGATGCCACCACCGTCGCCGCCGCCCTTGGCCATTTCGGGCAGGGCTTGCGCGGCCTGGTACTGCATGAACTGGCCCATGTTCTGGCCAATGATGCCCATGCCGATGCGCTGGTCGAGGATCTTCTGCAGCTCCTCGGGCAGCGACACGTTCTGCATCGTCACCGAGATCAGCTCCAGGCCGATGGCCGTGAAGGATTCGGCGGTGGCGTTCTTCAGCGCGGCGGCGAACTCGACCTGGTTGGCGGCCAGGTCCAGGAAGGGCGTGCCGCTGCTGGCGACGGCGTCGCTGATGTGTTGCAGCATCAGGCCGCGGAGCTGGCCGTCCAGGTCCTGCACCGTGTAGCGCTCGCGCGTGCCGGAGATCTGCGTGTGGAAGACCTTGGGGTCCTGGATGCGGTAGGCGTAGTTGCCGAAGGCGCGCAGGCGCACGGCGCCGAAGTCCTTGTCGCGGATGGCGACCGGCTGGCTGGTGCCCCAGCGCTGGTCGATCTGCTGGCGGGTGCTGAAGAAGTAGACGTCGCTCTTGAAGGGCGACTCGAAGAGCTTGTCCCAGTTCTTCAGGTAGGTCAGCACCGGCAGGGTCTGGGTCGTCAGCTTGTGCGTGCCGGGGCCGAAGACGTCGGCCACCTGGCCTTCATTGACGAAGACGGCAACCTGCGACTCGCGCACCACCAGTTGGCCGCCGTTCTGGATTTCCATACCCGACATCGGGAAGCGGTAGGCCAGCGTGCCATCGCCGTCCTCGGTCCACTGGATGACGTCTATGAACTGTTTCTTGATGAAATCCATCAGGGCCATGTTGGTTCCTGCGTGCGGTGAGAAAGAAATGACGACAAGTATCCGGCCGCGGCTGGGCGCTTCGACGCCCAAACATGTGAATCTCACCGCGGGCCGAGGTGAGAATCCGTGCCATGCCTAGAGTTTGCATCCAGACGCAGGACTTTGACGTCGGCGCCGAAACCTCCGCCCTGCGGATAGGGGATGGCGGCGTCGGTGCCGCCGTCGCTTTCGTCGGCACCGTGCGCGAGCGCAGCAGCGGCGCGGCCGTGTCGGCGATGGAGCTGGAGCACTACCCTGGCATGACGGAGGCGGCCATCGAGGCCATGGTCGACGCGGCGCTGGCCCGTTTCGACATCCGCGCCGCCAAGGTCATCCACCGCGTCGGCCGCCTGGAGGCCCGCGATCAGATCGTTCTCGTGCTGGTCACCAGCGCCCACCGAGGGCAGGCGTTTCAAGCCTGCGAATTCCTGATGGACTATCTGAAAACCCAGGCGCCGTTCTGGAAGAAGGAGCACACGCCGGATGGCGCGCACTGGGTGGACGCCCGCGTGGCGGACGACGAGGCGGCGGCGCGCTGGGGGATTGCTAGGGGGAATGCAGTTTGAACGCGGTCGCGGTTTCCCTCGGCGCCGCGCTGGGGGCGTTGGCGCGCTGGCAGGCTGGCGTGCTGTTCAACAGCCGATGGATGGGATTTCCGCTCGGCACCCTGCTGGTCAACCTGGTGGGCGGCCTGCTGATCGGCATGGCGCTGGAGTGGTTCGGCCGCCAGCCGAACGAGTTGCTGAAACTTTTGCTGGTGACCGGCTTCCTGGGCGGGCTGACGACGTTTTCGGCCTTCTCGGGCGAGTCGCTGGCCCTGCTGCGCCATGGCGACCTCGGCATGGCCGCTGCCCATACGCTGGCCCATGTGCTGGGAGCRCTTTTTGCCGCGTGGCTGGGCATGCGTCTCATGCAGGCCTTGATTTAGCGCAACTTGAAAAGCGCTGAAGGGCGCCCACTTGGCTTCGCAACCGGAGGATTTCTTCACCATGCGTGCCGACAAGTTCACCACCCGCTTCCAGGAGGCCCTGGGTGAGGCCCAGAGCCTCGCCCTGGCCCGCGACAACCCCTATATCGAGCCCGTCCATGTGCTGGCGGCCATGCTGGCCCAGGACGAAGGCCCACGCGCGCTGATGGAGCGCGCCGGCGTCAATGCCGGCGGGCTGCGCACGGCGCTGGACGGCCTCATCGCCGGCCTGCCCCAGGTCAGCGGCTCGGGCCAGACCGTGCAGGCCGGGCGCGACCTCGTCAGCCTGCTGCAGGCGGCCGAGAAGGAGGCCACCAAGCGCGGTGACCAGTTCATCGCCAGCGAGATGTTCCTGCTGGCGCTGACCGAGGCCAAGACCGACCTGGCCGGCGTCGTGCGCGGCCATGGGCTGACGCGCCGCTCCCTGGAGTCCGCCATCGAGGCGGTGCGTGGCGGCCAGAAGGTCGAGTCTGCCGAGGCCGAAGGCCAGCGCGAGGCGCTGAAGAAGTACACGCTGGACCTGACCGAGCGCGCCCGCATGGGCAAGCTGGACCCGGTCATCGGCCGCGACGAGGAGATCCGCCGCACGATCCAGGTGCTGCAGCGCCGCAGTAAGAACAACCCCGTGCTGATCGGCGAGCCGGGCGTGGGCAAGACGGCCATCGTCGAGGGCCTGGCCCAGCGCATCATCAACGGCGAGGTGCCCGATTCGCTGAAGGGCAAGCGCGTGCTGGTGCTGGACATGGCCCTGCTGCTGGCCGGCGCCAAATACCGCGGCGACTTCGAGGAGCGCTTGAAGGGCGTGCTGAAGGAAGTCAGCCAGGACGCGGGCCAGACCATCCTCTTCATCGACGAGATCCACACCATGGTGGGTGCGGGCAAGTCCGAAGGCTCCATCGACGCCGGCAATATGCTCAAGCCCGCCCTGGCGCGTGGCGAGCTGCACTGCATCGGCGCGACGACGCTGAACGAATACCGCAAATACGTCGAGAAGGACGCCGCCCTGGAGCGCCGCTTCCAGAAGGTGCTGGTCGACGAGCCGACGGTGGAGGCCACCATCGCCATCCTGCGCGGCCTGCAGGAGAAGTACGAGGTCCACCACGGCGTGGAGATCACCGACCCGGCCATCATTGCCGCGGCCGAGCTGAGCCATCGCTACATCACCGACCGTTTCCTGCCCGACAAGGCCATCGACCTCATCGACGAGGCCGCGGCCAAGATCAAGATCGAGATCGACTCCAAGCCCGAACCGATGGACCGGCTCGACCGCCGCATGATCCAGCTCAAGATCGAGCGCGAGGCGGTCAAGAAGGAAAAGGACGAGGGCTCCATCAAGCGCCTCGGCCTCATCGAGGACGAGCTGCTGAAGCTGCAGCGCGAGTACAACGACCTGGAAGAGATCTGGACGGCCGAGAAGGCCCAGGCCCAGGGCTCGGCCCACGTCAAGGAAGAGATCGACCGCGCCCGTCAGCACATCGAGGAATGGAAGCGCAAGGGCGACTTCAACAAGGTCGCCGAGCTGCAGTACGGCAAGCTCCCGGAGCTCGAGAAGCAGCTCAAGGAAGCCCAGGCCAAGGAGGCTGGCAAGGCAGGGGACGCGAGCAGGCCGCAGTTGCTGCGCACGCTGGTCGGCGCCGAGGAGATCGCCGAGGTCGTGGCGCGCTCCACCGGCATCCCCGTCTCCAAGCTGATGCAGGGCGAGCGCGAGAAGCTGCTGCAGATGGAAGCCAAGCTGCATGAGCGCGTCATCGGCCAGGACGAGGCCATCCAGGCCGTGTCCGACGCCATCCGCCGTTCACGCGCCGGCCTCAGCGACCCGAACCGGCCGCTGGGCAGCTTCCTCTTCCTCGGCCCTACGGGGGTGGGCAAGACCGAGCTGTGCAAGGCGCTGGCCGGCTTCCTGTTCGACAGCGACGACCACATGGTGCGCATCGACATGAGCGAGTTCATGGAGAAGCACTCGGTCTCGCGGCTGATCGGCGCGCCCCCGGGCTATGTCGGCTACGAGGAAGGCGGCACGCTGACCGAGGCCGTGCGGCGCAAGCCCTATTCGGTGCTGCTGCTCGACGAGGTCGAGAAGGCGCACCCGGACGTCTTCAACGTGCTGCTGCAGGTGCTGGACGATGGCCGCCTGACCGACGGCCAGGGCCGCACCGTGGACTTCAAGAACACCGTCATCGTCATGACGTCCAACCTCGGCTCGCAGCACATCATGGCGTTGTCGGGCGAGAAGGACGAGGTCATCCGCGAAGCGGTGTGGGGCGAGGTCAAGGCCCACTTCCGGCCCGAGTTCCTGAACCGCATCGACGAGACCGTCATCTTCCATGCGCTGGGCGCCGACCACATCAAGTCCATCGCCCGCATCCAGCTGCGTCTGCTCGAAGCGCGCCTGGAGAAGATGGAGATGAAGCTGGACGTCAGCGAAGCAGCCCTGGACGAGCTGGCCAAGGTCGGCTTCGATCCGGTCTTCGGTGCGCGGCCACTGAAGCGTGCAATCCAGCAGCGCGTCGAGAACCCGCTGTCCAAGCTCATCCTGCAGGGCAAGTTCGGGCCCAAGGATGTGATCCCGGTGCAGGTGGAGGGCGGCGAGTTCAGTTTCGGGCGCGTCGTGCACTGAGGGCTGGCCAAGGCCGGCACCGCGCCACGCTCAAAGCGTGGTGGCGGTGTCGTGTGCCGTGTCGAGTTCGACGCGGTTGCGGCCAGCCGACTTGGCCCGGTAGAGCGCCGCATCCGCGCGCTTGAAAGCGCGGTGGGTCGATGTGCCGGGCGGTGCGA
The DNA here is from genome assembly GCF_056403315.1 of Roseateles sp. P2_H4. Classification (NCBI taxonomy): domain Bacteria; kingdom Pseudomonadati; phylum Pseudomonadota; class Betaproteobacteria; order Burkholderiales; family Sphaerotilaceae; genus Roseateles; species Roseateles sp. P2_H4. The sequence goes on from NZ_JBFUFR010000003.1 coordinate 200,292, forward strand.
GCGCGACGCCGAAGCTGGCCGTGATGGCGAAGCGGCCCTTCGCGTCGAAGCTGCCGTTTTGCACGGCCTCGCGCAGCTTTTCCGCCAGGCGCATGGCATCGTCGACGTGGCGGCCCTGGCAGGCGACGAGGAACTCCTCGCCGCCCCAGCGGCCGATCACGTCGCTGGCCCTGAGATTGGCTGTGATGACGGCGGCCATGCGGCGCAGCACCTCATCGCCGATGGCATGGCCCCAGCGATCGTTGATGTGCTTGAAGTGGTCGATGTCCAGCAGCACGAGTGCGACACCATCGGGCTGGCCTTCGAAGTCTTCCAGCGCGGATTCCAGGCCGCGTCGGTTCAGCACGCCGGTCAGCTCGTCGATGGTGGCCAGGCGGCGCAGCTTGTCCTGTTCGATGCGCAGCAGGCGTGTGCGCGCGGTCAGCGCGTCGATCTCACGTTGTTGGTGGCTGTGGCTGCGTCGCAGCGCCCGCCAGTGTTGCGTCACGACCAGGCAGGCCGCCAGCAGCCAGGCGCAGAGCAGGCCGAGATAGACGGTGTCGCGGCCGATCCACGGCCCCTTCAGCGTCAGATGGCGCAACTCCATGTCCTGGGGCTGACCGGCGACATCGGCAGGCACGTCGATGGACAGGGTCGTCACGTTCTCGACGCTGGGGCGGTTGTACTCGCGCGGCAGATTGAACTGCGTGATCCACCACTCCGGCACTGTCAGCTCGCCCAGGTCGAGGAGAAGGGGGGTGGCGATGTCGCGCTGCCTGATATTGACCGACTGCATGCGCGAGCTGTTGCCGTCTTCCAGCTTGGAAAACCTTGGGTCGAAGTTGCGCAGCGCCACCCGCACATAGGGCGAACTGCCCTTGTAGGCCAGGTCCACCGCCAGGGTTTCGAAGCGACTGAGGTCCAGGCCGCGTTTCGGGTCTTCGCCGCTCAGCACGAGGGTCATGCCGCAGCCTTGCGAAGGCGCCTGGGCCGGGTAGCGGCAACGCCAGTGCCGACGGTCGGCGTCGACCCATTGCACCGGAGGCTCGCCCTGGACTTCGCCCGGCGCGATCAGGAAGAAGTTGCTGACCGCGCCGGGTGCCGCCAGATCCAGGCTGCGTTCGGGCAACCAGGCCTGACCCAGCAGAAGGAGCACGGTCAGCGCAATGCCGGCCAACAGAGGGCGGACGTGGAAGGGGTTGGGTTGCTGCAATGTGTTGACGGCTGCGGGCATGACGCGACGCGACTCACTGTATCGACCTGGGCAGCGGGCGGGAAGCCGCCTGCCTGGGTCACCAGCGCGAATGGTGGTCTTCGGTCACGCCGAGCAAGCCCGTGACCGGTCTGGCCGGCGCGTCGGGCGAAGCCCGCACACTGCCGGCAAAGCTGCCCACCGGTTGCACATAGCGGCTGGCAGCAAAGCCCAGGTCCTTGTTGGCCGCACGCGCACCCTCGGGCGTGAACACCAGGTCGAGCAGCCCGTCCTCGGTGCTCACCCGCCACGGGTCCAGCGGCCGAGCGGCGTCGAACTCGAAGTGCGCCGCGCCCAGCGCGATGGGCTGGCCGTCCAGCCACAGCACGTTCTCCTGATTGCCGAAATAGCCCTGCTGCAGATTGAAGCCGATATCCGGCCGATGGGCACTGGCCCAGCGCCAGGCGGTGTCGCGCGCGAGCAGGCCGTTGGACGCATCGACCGCGGCCCAGGCGCCGTCGAGATCGAAGCGCTGGCCGTCGGCCTCGGCCGAACCGAGGACGGGCAGGGCGCTGGTCTTCTGTGTCGCATGCGACAGGCCGCCTGCGATCGGGCCGACGGCGAGCAATGGCGCGGCCATGTCGTGCAAGTCGAGTTCGGCGTCGATGCGCAGGGCCCGCGTGGCGACACGCAGGCGCAGCACATCGCCAGGTGCATGCTGCAGCGACAGCTGCGCGCCCAGGCCGCGGAACCAGGCGTCGGCCCCCGCCAGCGGCTCGTCGGACACCCTCGCCTGCAAGCCCGGCAGGCCGTCCTGGCTCCAGTCCGCCAGCAGCTTGCGGCGGCGGCGGTCGAAGAGGTAGGCGAAGGCGCTGCAGGCCCATCCCAGGTCGACGATGGCCACGCCGATGAAGAGCTGCTCGTTGCCGAGGCCGACGTAGTGCCAGCGCTTGTGGTGCAGCTTGTGCCAGAGCCAGGAGCGGCGCTCGCGCAACAGGGACCAGTCGATGCGCGGGATGCGGCCGGCATGGCGGCCATGGGCGGGGGTGCCGTCGATGAGGACGGATGCTGGAGCTGGAGTCATCTTGAATGCTGGCGGCGCCATTGCAGCGGCGCCTGACCGGTCCATTGCCGGAAGGCGCGCGTGAAGGCGCTTTGCTCGGAATAGCCGAGCAGCAGGGCCACCTCGGCCAGCTCGACATTGGCGTCGCGCAGATAGGCCTCGGCGAGCTGCTGGCGCGTCTGGCTCAACAGGGTCTGGAAGCTGTGGCCCTGTTCAGTGAGGCGGCGTTGCAGGCTGCGCGGGCTCATCTGCAGGCTCAGGGCCAAGTCGGCCAGCGAGGTGCGGCCGCTGCGGATCAGGCCCACCAGGGCCTGGCGCCAGACGCCCACCGGCTCGCTGACGGCGGCCACCTCCTGCAGCAGGCGTTCGGCCTGCGCGTCGAGCAAGGCCAGCAGGGCCGCATCGGCGCCGCGCATGGGCAGGGCCAGGTCGCGCAGCGACAGCACGATGCGCGTGCTCGGCTGGTCGAAACGCACCGGGCCACCGAAGAAGTCTTCGTAGGGCCGCAGGTCGGCTGGGCGGCGGTTGACGAAGTCGACGGCCAGGGCGCGTACCGGCTTGCCGGTGAACTCGCGCGCCAGCTGCACCAGGGCGGCGATGGCGGTCTCGTCGACCAGCGCGCCCGGCCGGCCGCGCTCCACGCCCCATTCGATGCACAGGCCTTCAGCGACGGGATGGACCTGGGCCACGTTGGCGTCATAGACCGAGCGGTGATAGCGCTCCAGCCGCATCAGCGCCTCGGCCAGAGTGCCGCTGGCCAGCGCCGCGAAGCCGACGACGCCGAAATGGCGCGGCGCGATGCCGCGTGCCAGGCGCAGCGGGAAGGTGGTTTTCGCGCCGGGGTCGAGGTCGCGGGCCTGCTCCAGCAGGGCCTGCCAGCGGCGCATGGACACGAAGGTTTCGCTCGCCGCGGGCGGCGCGCCCAGGGCGTCGGCACGGCCCAGCTTGGCCAGGTGCTCGAAGAGCAGCTGGACATAGCTGGCGGCGACACGGGTCTCATCCATGGGGGCGCGATGATGCAGCAGCACATTGGGCGCGGGCGGCCGGGATAACGCCAGCGCTGGCGTGATTTGTCAAAAACCTGGGGTCGCCCGTCAAGCCGGCGTGGCGCCGAAGTCGCATCATTCGGCCATGGACTGGCTGCTCGACCTCTACCACCGCCACGGCGACTGGCGCGACCTGACGCTGGTCATGCTGTCGCCCATCTTCGGCATCTTCATCGCGATGGAGGCCTGGCGCTTCCGCAAGACCGGCGTCTTCGACCTCTGGGACACCTTCGACAGCATGAACAGCGGCGGCAGCTATCTGGTGGCCGACCTGATCCTGCTCGTCGTCCTCGTGCTGCCGGCCATGGGCTGGGTCTACGACCACCGCCTCTTCACCATCGACGTCACCGTCTGGCGCTTCGTCGCGCTGTTCCTCTTCGTCGAGTTCCTCTATTACGGCTTTCACCGCGGCAGCCACCGCATCCGCTGGTTCTGGTGCGCCCATGTCGTGCACCATGGCTCGGAAAAGATGAACTTCGGCACCGCGCTGCGCCAGAGCTGGTTCTATCCGATCGCCGGCAACTGGCTGTTCTACCTGCCGGCCGTGTGGCTGGGCTTCGAGCCGCGCTGGGTGCTGTTCGCGCTGTCGCTGAACCTGGGCTACCAGTTCTTCGTGCACACGAGCTGGGTCGGCAAGATGCCGGCCTGGTTCGAGTTCATCTTCAACACGCCCTCGCACCACCGCGCCCACCACGGCCGCAACCCGCAGTACATCGACAAGAACTTCGGCGGCATGCTGATCATCTTCGACCGCATGTTCGGCACCTTCGAGCCCGAGGAAGAGGCGGTGGACTACGGGCTGGAGCACCCCTTCTACACGCACAACCTGTTCTGGCTGAACGCCCACGAATGGCGGGCGATGTTCCACGACATGGCCCAGGAAAAGACCTGGGGCATGCGCCTGGCCCACCTGTGGAAGCCGCCGGAGTGGCGGCGGCATTGCAACGGGTTCAAGGGCTAGCTGGGCCGAGGTATTTGGCCAGGAAGGCTTCCAGGCGTTCGGCGTAGTCCACCCGGTCCTTCAGGTAATACAGGCCATGCCCGCCGTCGGGATAGGTCAGCCAGACCGGCTCGTTGCCTGAGCTTTGCAAGGCCTTGCGCATGCGCTCCCCGTGCGCCAGGGGCACACGCCAGTCACGACGACCGTAGACCAGCATGACGGGTGCCTTGATCCTGGCAGCCTGCTTCACGGGCGTCTGGGCGTCGATCATGACCGCGTCCCGATCGATGTCGCCCACCATATCGGGGGCCACGAACCGACGCGCACCGAGGGAGATGTCATCGGCGATCCACGCTGAGCCTTGCAGGTACAGCCTCAGGTCGCTGGGGGCGAAGCCGGCGACACCACAGCGGTACAGCGCAGGGTCGTTGACCAGCCCCATCAGCGCGCTGTAGCCGCCGTAGCTGTCGCCCGCGATGCAGGCCTTGTCGCTGGCCATGCCTTGGGCTTGGGCCCACTTCAGCGCATCGGCCACGTCATCCTGCATGGCCTGGCCCCATTGCTTCAAGCCCGCGTGCAGGTGCGCCGAACCGTAGCCGTCGCTGCCACGCATCTCCGGTTCGATGACCACATAGCCCCGCGACGCAAGGAATTGCGGCGTCGCTTGCCACTCCCAGTGACGCCCCCGCAACCAGGGCCCGCCGTGCACCAGCACAACGGCCGGCCGCGGGCCGGTTGCGGCGTCCGGCCGCGTCACCCAGACCGGCAGTTCTCGGCCGTCGCGCGCCGCGATGCGGTGCAAGGTCATGCCGGCCATCTGGGCGGCGTTGATCCCGTCCATCCTGGCGCCGACGGGGCGCCAGTTTTTCTCGCCCTGGGCCGGTTGGGCCTGGTACAGATAGAACCTGCCAGGTTCGTGGTCACTGAACGATCGGACCACTGCCACCATGTCGGCTGCGCCGCAGCGGCGGCAATCGATGCGGTTCACATGGCCGGGAAAGATGCCGTCGACGCGCTCCTGGAAGGCCCGCATGGACGCGTCGAACCAGTGGGTCGACTCCCCGTCCACGATGAATCGGATGCCCTGCAGCCGGCCGCCCGCATTCAGCAGGCGGCCGCTGAAGTCGAACCCAGGCGTCCTGACGATGGCACGGTCCTCTGGCTTGCCGGCCTGGAAGTCGTAGCGCGACAGCCAGCGGTAGCCCTCGGGACCTTCGCTGCGCGTCACGTACAGGCCGCCGGAGTCGTCGACTCCCTCGACATGGAAGGGCACCGCCAGCTCGGGGCTTTCGTAGAGCTTGTTCCATTTCGCGCTGCCGGGTGCCCGCCAGAAGGCCGCTTGCATGCCGTCGTGCCAGGTCAAGGCCACCCGCAGTTCGCCCCGGCTGTCGGCGATCCAGTCGGCCACGTGCGGCGGCGCGTCCAGTGCCGGCAACGTACGGGTCGAGGCGCGCCGTACATCCAGCCATTGCGGCACCAGACCGTCGCCGTCTCTCCAGACGCCCATCAGGATCTGCTCGTTGGCCTGGCCGGCCACGGGCGCCGGCACGCTCAGGATGCGGTGATGGCCCGACCAGATCCGCCGCAGCGACGTCCCGTCGCCGCTGACCGTGTACAGCGCGGCCGGTGACCCGTACTTCTCGGGGCCATCGTCGGCGCGCCGGACACTGAACACCAGCTTGTCCTCATCCAGCCAATGCACGTTGCGAATGTCGCCGTCGGGAAAGTGCGCGATGCGCCTGGCCTGGCTGCCCTGCGCCAGGTCAAGCACCGCCAGTCCTACGCGCTCGGCGCCCTGGTTGGACAGGATGGCAAGCTTGAGGCCCGAGGGCGACAGCAGCACCTCTTCCATGTCGGCGTTCTTGAAGAACAGTTGCGCCGGCTGTGCGCCTGCAACGCCACCGGCCAGCCACAGCACCGCAGCCAGCCCACAGGCACGCATCAAGGTCAGGAACGTCATTGCCATCAGATGCTCAAGGCTTCAGATACTTGGCCAGGAAGGCCTCCATGCGCTCCGCGAAATCGACGTGGTTCTTGACGACGCCGAAGCCGTGCGCCTCGCCGGCGTAGGTCACCCACACCGGGTCGTTGCCTGCCGCCCGCAAGGCATCGCGCATGCGCTTGCCGTGGACCAGCGGCACGCGCTGGTCCTGCTCGCCAAAGGCCAGCAGCAGCGGGGCCTTCAGGCGGGCCGCCTGCTTGAGTGGTGAGTTGGCGGCCAGCATGGCGGCGTCCTTCACGGCGTCGCCGACGCGCTCGGGCATGGCGTACTTGCGGAAGTCGTCATGCGTGCTGTCGTCCACCAGCCAGGAGCCCGTCACCATCAACTCCAGGTCGGTCACGGCCAGCCAGGCCACGCCGCAGCGGTACAGCGTCGGGTCCTTGATCAGGCCCATCAGCGTGCTGTAGCCGCCGTAGCTGGCACCGGCGATGCACGCCTTGTCGCTCGCGAGGCCTTCCTTCTGTGCCCAGCGCAGCGCGTCGGCCACGTCGTCCTGCATGGCCTGGCCCCATTGCTTGAAACCCGCTTCGAGGTGGGCGGTGCCATAGCCGGCACTGCCGCGGAATTCGGGCTCGATGACCACATAGCCGCGCGACGCCAGGAACTGGGCATCGGCATTCCAGCGCCATTCGCCGCCGCGCACCCAGGGGCCGCCGTGCACCAGCACGACGGCCGGCAGCGGTCCCTTGGCATCGGGGTTGCGGGTGACCCACACCGGCAGGTCACGGCCGTCACGCGCCTTGATGCGCTGCAGTTCCAGCGCGGCCATCTGGTCGGGCTTGATGTCCTCGCGCACGGCCTTGATCAGCCGCCAGCTCTTCTCGCCCTCGGGCGGCTTGGCCTGGAAGAGGTAGAGCTGGCCCGGGTTGCGGTCGCTGTAGCTGAGCACCAGGGCCACCATGTCCGGCGTGCCGCAGCGGCGGCAGTCGATGTGGTTGATGCGGCCGGCGAAGAGGTTGTCGGCGCGCTGCTGGAAGGCCTGCATCGCCGCATCGAACCAGATCGTCGTCTCGCCATCGGCGGTGACGCGCACGCCCAGCGTGCGGCCGGCCTCGTCGGTGATGAAGTCGCCGCTGAAATCAAAGCCCGGCACGGCGACCAGGGGCTTGGCCTCCGGCGCGCCGGTCGCGAAGTCGTAGCGCGACAGCGCGCGGTAGCCCTGCGCACCTTCTTCGCGCGAGACGAACATCGCGCCGGTGTTGTCTATTGCCTCGATGCGATAGGGCAGGGTGTTCAGGTCCGCCTCGTAGAGCTGCTTCCATTCCCGGGTGCCGGGCGGTTGCCAATAGGCCGCCTGGCGGTTCTTGAACTGGGTCAGCGCGATGCGCGGCTCGCCGAGGTTGTCGGCCACAAACCCCACCGTGTGTACCGGCTCCTTGTAGTCGACGCTGCGAACGGTGTTGCTGGCCGTGTTCAGCCAGACGGGCGTTTCTATGCCCTCGCCGCCGTAGGAAAACTCGGTCAGCAGCACCTCCTCGTTGATCTTGCCGGGCCGCGAGGGCGGCACGGCCAGCAGGCGATGGTTCCAGTCCAGCATGCGGTCGTCGCGGCCGTCGTTGACGAGCGGCTTCCACTGGCGCCGCACCAGTTGGCGGGCCGGCGAACCGTCCGTCTTCACCGTGAACAGTCCCGGTGCGCCGGCGGGCCGACCGCTGCCCGCGCTGTAGTCGGTGACGCCGAACACCAGCCTCTCGTCGTTGACCCAGTGCACATTCATCACGTCCGCCTCGGGGAACTGGGCCACGCGCAGGATGCGGCCGCCCGGTGCGAGGTCGTAGACGACGAGGCCGATGCGTGCCGTGCCCTTGGCCGTCGTGACCGCCAGGCGCCGGCCCGAGGGCGACAGCACGGCGTAGGTGATGTCCGCATCCTTGTAGAACACCTCGGCCGGCGGCGGGGCCGCCTGGGCGAGTGGAACGCCCACGCAGGCAAATGCGAATGCGAGCGCGGCGGCGCGCAGGCGTGTGGCCATGGTCATCTCCCTGATTGCGATTGTTTTTGGCGGCGCGAAGGATAGTGCGTCGACCGCAGTTGGGTCGTGGGGCATGCCCCCGGGGGCAGGGGGGCGGCCTGTGCCGGCCCTGCAGGAGGTCAGGGCTGAAGCCAGCACAGGCCAGCCGCCCGCGTAGCGAGACTGCGTGTCTTGGCAATCCTCACCTCGCCCCGTGGGCACCGCCCCTGCGGGACAATGCCCGGCCATGACTGCTGCTCCCCAAGACGCCCCCGTCGTCATCATCGGCGCCGGCCTGGCCGGCCTCACGGTGGCCCTGCACCTGGCCGACACCGTGCCCGTCGTCATCCTCGCCAAGCGCGAGTTGACCGAGGCCGCCACCGCCTGGGCCCAGGGTGGCATCGTCGGTGTGCTGGGCAGCGACGATTCCATCGAAAGCCATGTGCGCGATACCCAGGACGCCGGCGCCGGCCTCGTCGACGAAGCCACGGCCCGCTTCATCGCCGAGCGCAGCGCCGCCGCCGTGGGCTGGCTGGTCGACCAGGGCGTGCCCTTCACGACCGACGACACCGGTCCCATGGGCCTGCACCTGACGCGCGAAGGCGGTCACGCGGTGCGCCGCATCGCCCATGCGGCCGACGCCACCGGCAAGGCCATCCACGACCAGTTGCTGGCCGTGGCCCGCAAGCACCCCAACATCACGCTGCGTGAGCGCTGGATGGCGCTGGACCTGATCACGTCGCGCCATGTGCAGCGCGACGAGCCGCCGCGCGTCTACGGCGCCTATGCGCTGGACATCGATGCCCAGCGCGTCGAGACCCTGCCGGCGCGCGCCGTCGTGCTGGCCACCGGTGGCGCCGGCAAGGTCTACCGCTACACGACCAACCCCGACACGTCGACCGGCGACGGCATCGCCATGGCCTGGCGCGCCGGCTGCCGGGTGGCGAACATGGAATTCATCCAGTTCCACCCGACCTGCCTCTACCACCCGCAGGAACGCAGCTTCCTCATCACCGAGGCGCTGCGCGGTGAGGGCGGGCATCTGAAGTTGCCGGATGGCACCCGCTTCATGGCTGCGCATGACGAGCGCATGGAGCTGGCACCGCGCGACATCGTCGCCCGCGCCATCGACTTCGAGATGAAGAAGCACGGCCTCGACCATGTGTGGCTGGACGCCACCCATCTCGGCGAAGCCTTCCTCATCGAGCACTTCCCGACCATCCACGCCCGCTGCCTCAAGCTCGGCATCGACATCGCCAGGCAGCCCATCCCCGTCGTGCCGGCCGTGCACTTCACCTGCGGCGGCGCCGTGACCGACCTGCTGGGCCGCTGCGACCTGCCCGGCCTGTATGCAGTGGGCGAGACCGGCTACACCGGCCTGCATGGCGCCAACCGCCTGGCCAGCAACTCGCTGCTGGAATGCGTCGTGCTCGGCCAGACCTGCGCCGGCGACATCCTCGCGCACGCTCCGCTGGAGTCCGCGCCCATCCCGAGCTGGGACGAGAGCCAGGTCGAGAATGCCGACGAGCAGGTCGTCATCGCCCACAACTGGGACGAACTGCGCCTGCTGATGTGGAACTACGTCGGCATCGTGCGCACCACCAAGCGCCTGGAGCGGGCCCTGCACCGCATCGCGCTGCTGCGCGGCGAGATCGACGACTACTACGGCAGCTTCCGCGTCACGCGCGACCTGCTGGAGCTGCGCAATCTCGTCGAATGCGCCGAGCTCATCGTCCGCTCCGCCCTGATGCGCCACGAAAGCCGCGGCCTGCACTTCAGCCGCGACTATCCGCGCACGCTACCGGTCAGTTTCCCGACGGTGCTGATCAGCGAGCGCCATCGGCGCTAGGGCAGCCGAAGGGTGTCGCGCTCGCTGACGCGGACCGTGTTCGGCGGCTCGTTGCCCAGCCGGTAGGTGACGCTGAGCAGCTTGCGGTGGCCGGGTGCGGGGTCGAAGCCGAAAAGCTCGTTGCGCACCTCGGCCTCGAAGCGTTCGCCGCGAATCTGGGCGCGCAGGGCCTGGGTCACATCCTTCCAGCGGCCCTCCGCGCCGTAGCTGGCGCTTTCGATGACGAGACGACCGCCGCTCGGGCGGGTCGGGCCCCGGTCGCCGCCGCGACCACCACGGCCCCAGTCGCCGCGGCCCCAGCCGACGAACTGGTTGCCGTCGACGGTGCCGTATTCGCTGTATTCGAAAATGCGCTCTTGGCCGCTGCGGTCACGGGCAAAGATGCGCAGGATCTTGGTCTGGCCCGGCAGCGGGTCCACGCCGAAAAGATCGTTGGTCAGGCGGAAACGCTGGTCGCGCCGTGCCAGCTCGCGCAGGCGGTCGGTCACGTCCACGTCGCGGCCGCTGGCGCCATAGGTGGCGTAGAGGATGGTGAACTGGCCGTCGTCATGGCGGTCACCGCCGCCGGCGTTATTGGCGCCGCCCTGCCAGCCACCCTGCCAGTTGGAATCGCCCCAGTTGCCGCGCCCCCAGCCGACGAACTGGGCACCGTCGACCCAATCGCGCTCGCGAAAATCGAACGTGCGTTCTCGGCCGTTGCGGTCGCGGGCGAAGATGCGCAGCGTCTTGGTGCGGCCGGGCTCGGGGTCAACGCCGAAGAGGTCATTGGTCAGGCGGAACCGCCGGTCCTGGCGCGCCAGCTCGCGCAGGCGGCCGGTCACGTCCACATGGTTCTGCTCGCCGCCGTAGCGAGCGTGCAGGATGACGAACTCGCCGTCGTCGTCATCGCGGGCCGTAGCCGGCAATGCCACGCCAGCCAGCAGGCCGGCAAAGAGGGCGCTGCCCGCACCCAGAGTCCATTGGCGTCTTCTCATGGCGTTCTCCTTGTTATGGTGCGACTGATCGTCGCACGCGCCATGTCACAACGCGCAGATCCGCGGCAGGGCAGACGGCCCATGGGCGTGGGCCGTCGTAAGGGTTGGTAACGCGAGACGGTCAGCGGCCCCAGTCGCCGCGACCCCAGCCGGTGAACTGGGCGCCGTCGACGGTGCTGCCTTCGGCGTACTCGAAGCTGCGCTGCTGGCCGTTGCCGTCGCGCGCAATGATGATCAGCCGCTTGCCGCGGCCCGGGTCGGGGTCGACGCCGAAGGTGTCATTGCCCATGCGGAAACGCTCGTCGCGGCGCGCAAGTTCGCGCAGCCGGCCGGTCACATCCACCTCGCGGCCCGGGTTGCCGTAATTGGCGGCGACGATGGTGAACTGTCCGCCGTCATGGCGGTCGCGATAGGGGTTGCCGGCCCAGCCGCCGTTGTAGTTCTTGTCACCCCAGCGGCCACCGCCCCAGGCGGTGAACTGGCCACCGTCGATCCAGGCGCGCTCGGGGTAGTCGAAGCGGCGCTCACGGCCGTCACGGTCGCGGGCATAGATGCGCAGGTATTTGTCGCGGCCCGGGTCGGGGTCCACGCCGAAGAGGTCGTTGGTGAGCTTCACGCGGCGATCGCGGCGCGCGAACTCACGCAGCCGGTCGGTCACGTCGACGTGGTTGCGGTCGGTGCCGTAACGGGCCTGCAGGATGACGAATTCGCCGTCGTCATCGCCGCGTTGCGCGAGGGCGGGGGCCGAGATGGCAGCGAGCAGCGTGGCCGCGCCCAGAACATAGTGGCGTCGATTCATGGTGGATGTCTCCGAAGTTATGGAGGTCACCATGCTTTCACCGGGCATGCCGGTGCCAAGTCGGACGGCAGGAAGTCCGCCCGTCAGCCACGGGCGGGCCGCCCTCCGAGCAGGTACTCCCGTGCCAGCGCCCGGGCGCGGTGCAGGCGGCTTTTCACGTTGGGCCGCGTCAGGCCAGTGCGGGTGGCGATCTCCTCGATGGTCATCTCTTCCACGTCGCGCAGCAGCATGACCTCGAGGTAGTGGGCCGGCAGCGACTCCAGTGCCGCCACCAACTCGCGCCGCAGGCCCACCTCGTCATGCGCGACCAGCCATTGCTCCAGCTTCTCTTCGTCGTAGGGGTCGTAGCGCAGCGTGACGCGGCCCAGTCGACGGCATTCGCGCTGCACGAGGCGGATGGCCCAGCCCGAGAAGGCCGCCAGCACGCGCAGCGACGGCAGCTTGCGCGCGACGATGAGCAGGGCCTCCTGCACGGCGTCGTCCACGTCGCTGAGCAGGCAGTGCTGCTGGGCATAGCGGCGGATGTCCGGCCGCGTGATGCGCAGCAACTGCTCCAGCGCCCCTGGGTCGCCGCCGTGGGCGGCGGCGAGCAAGGGCAGGTGATGGGCGGCCAGGGCCACGGCTACTTCAGCTTGCGCCCGACCAGGGCGCAGGCGGGGCAATAGCCGAACAGGCCCGAGGCCACCAGGCCGATGGCGCTCGCGGCGACCAGCCAACCCGCCGCGCCACCCAGCATCGTCAGGCCCAGGCCGGCAGCCATGGCGCCCGCCAGCACGCGCAGCACGCGCTCGCCGGTCGGAACATTCTTCACATAGAACATGGTTCAACTCCAAGTGCATCGAGGACGACCCTCGGACACTAAGAGGCGCCGGCTGGCGAAAAGGATTCGCGGTCGAAAGAAAATATTTTGAGTCACTCGCCCAGAAGCGTCGCTGAGCCGGCGCCAGCGGCAGCCACGGGGCCCATCCTCCAAGCTGAGGATGTGGCGTGCAGCTTGAGCCTCCAATACTGAAGCCAGCTCACTCGCACCGGGAGACGTCATGTCTGACGCATATGAAAAGGACGAGTACTTCGCCCTGGTGAAGTCGATTGCGGACTTTGACCAGCGCATGCTGACCGTCAAGGGTTGGGGCGTGACGCTGAGCCTGGCGGCCCTGGGCCTGGGCTTCCAGTACCGGGCCTATGGCTACTTCCTCATCGCCGCCGCCAGCAGCGTGGCGTTCTGGATCATCGAGCATGCCGGCAAGCGGCATCAGATGCGCCACTACGTGCGGATGCGCGAGATCGAAATGCATCAGTACGACGCGGCCGCCGCAGGCGACAAGCAGGTGTCCAGCCCACGCATCGATTGGTCGTGGTCGACGGCGCACCGCACGCTTGGCAATGGGGCCGTCGCACCGAAGGCCATCACCGCCAGGGGCGCGAACGGCTTCTATCGCTTCGCCGGCTTCATGCCCCACGTCGCCTTCCCTCACGCGATCACGCTCGTCGTGGGTCTGGTGCTGTTCTACCTGGGCTGCGCGGGGGAGCTGACTGCATTCGCCCTTGGGTCGCCGCCAACACCAGCCAAATAGCGGAGTCCGCCGTCAGGCTTCGGCAAAGAACCGGCTCGGCGGCATGCCCACCGTGCGAGTGACCATGGCCGTGAAGGCGCTGGCGCTGGCATAGCCCAGCTCGGCCGCGATATGGCTCATGGGGCGGCCGCGCGCCGCCAGCGTCAGCGCATGGGCCAGCAGCAGCTGCGAGCGCCACTGCGCGAAGCTGGTGCCGAGCTGCTCGCGGAACAGCCGGCTCAGCGTGCGCGGGCTGGCACCGGCCTCGGCGGCCCATTCGTCGAGGCCCGCGTGGCGGCCCGGCTCGTTCAGCATGGCCTCGCAGAGTTTGCGCAGGCGCGCATCCTGGGGCAGGGCGACGCCCAGTGCCAGCGAGCGGGCACGCTGCAGTTCGATGAGCACGAGCTGTTCGATGCCGCGGCGCCGCGCGGTGTCCTCGTGGCTTTCCTGCGGTGCCGGGTCGGGCACGGCGGGCAGGGCCAGCACCAGCTCGCGCAGCAGCGGCGACACCTCCAGCACGCGGCCCACCTGCCAGGTCTCGCCGGCCAGCAGCTCGGGACCGAGGTAGAGCGTGCGCAGGTCGCACTGCTCGATGGCCGTCACCGCATGGACGATGCCGGGCGGGATCCACACTGCCCGCGACGGCGGCACGATGTAGGTGGAGGCCTCGGTATTCACGCGCACCGCGCCGGTCATGGAGAAGACCAGCTGGGCCCAGTCATGGCGGTGGGGCTGGATGTCGGCCAGATGCTCCAGCAGCCGCGATTTGGCGCGCAGGGGCCGGTCGGGCGTCGGCGCGAAGAGCTCGGGCGAGAAGGCGGGGAAGCTGCGGCGGTTGGAGGACACGGCGATGGGGTGGCTGGATTTCGACAGAACTTGACGAATCATCGTAACTGCGCCGATTCGCCGTTGCCTAGAGTAGGGTCATGAGTGCAACCCTTGCTTCTTCTCTCGACGCCGGCCTGCAGCGCCGGCGCGACGTCACGACGATCTCCACCATCGGCGTCGCCCACGGCACCTCGCATTTCTTTCACATGCTGCTGGTGCCGCTGTTTCCGGTGTTCAAGGCCGTGTTCGGGTTGAGTTACTCGGAGCTGGGCCTGCTGGTGACGACCTTCTTCGTCATCTCGGGCGCCGGCCAGGCGCTGTCGGGTTTCATCGTCGACCGCATCGGTGCGCGCCCGGTGTTGTTTGCCGCGATGGCGAGCTTCTTCCTCGCCTCTGTCGCCGCCGGCCTGGCCCAGGGCTTTGGCGGGCTGATGCTGGCGGCGGCGCTGGCCGGCGTGGGCAACGCGCCCTTCCACCCGGCCGACTTCACCATCCTGAACAAGCGCGTGTCGCAGCCGCGCCTGGGTCATGCCTTCTCGGTGCACGGCATCAGCGGCAACCTGGGCTGGGCGCTGGCGCCAGTGTTTTCCATGAACATTGCCCAGGCCACGGGCAACTGGCGCTTTGCGTACCTGGGCACGGCCCTGGTCGCTTTGGCGGTGATGGGCCTGTTGTTCTGGCAGCGGAATGCCATTGATGACCGTCAAGGATCGTGGGGGCACGCCAAGCCTGCCGCCGGCGCTCAGGTCGAGCACCCCATGGCCTTCCTGAAGCTGCCTTCGGTCTGGCTGTGCTTCTCCTTCTTCTTCTGGAGCACGGCGGCGCTGTCAGCCATCCAGAGCTTCGCCAGCCCGGCCCTGCACCAGATCTACGGCCTGCCGCTGGCGCTGACGGCCTATGTCGTCACCGGCTACATGCTGGCCGGCGCGGCCGGCATGGTCTGCGGCGGCTTCCTGGTGGCCAAGGCGGAGCGGCTGGAGCGCACCATCGCGCTGGCCTTGGCATTGGCCGCGGGGCTGCTGCTGCTGGTCGCGACGGGCGTGCTGCCCGGCCTGCTGGCGGCAACGGTCGCGGCGCTGGCCGGTTTCGGCACCGGCCTGGCCGGCCCCTCGCGCGACATGCTGATCAAGCGCGCCTCGCCGCCGGGRGCGACGGGCCGGGTGTATGGCACCGTCTATTCGGGCCTGGACATCGGCTTCGCCTTGGCCGCACCGGTGTTCGGCGCCATCCTGGACCACGGCATGCCGCGCGGCGTGTTCGCCGGCTCGGCGGCCGCCCTGCTGATGGGCGTGGCGTCGGCCGGCCTGGTGGGCATGGGCCTGGCGCGGCGGCGCGCGATGGTGGCTGCGGCCACCTGAACGCGACGGCTTGACGGGCGGCCTGGTGCCGGGCATCGTCGCGGCCCGATCCGGCCAGGAGGAGCCATGCGACAAGACAGTCTGTTCGATGCCCTGGGCGGCCAGGACGCCGTGCTGCGCCTGGCCCAGGCCTGGCACGCGCGGGTGCTGGCCGACGAAGTCGTCGCCCATGCCTTCAGCCATGGCTTCCATCCGCAGCACACCGAGCGCCTCGCAGCCTATTGGGCCGAGGCCTGGGGTGGCCCGGCGCTGTACAGCGCGCAGCTCGGCAGCCACTCGGCGGTCGTGCGAAGCCACAGTGGCAACGGCCCGCACGAGGAGATGGACAGTCGCGCGATTGCCTGCTTCGATGATGCACTGGCTGACGCCGGCGTGGCCGACGCCGAGCTGCGCCAGGTGCTGCATGACTACTTCGCCTGGGCCACGACGCAGGCGATGGCCGCCTACCCGAGCCGCGGCCAGACCGTGCCCGACGACCTGAGGCTGCCGCACTGGTCGTGGCAGGGCCTGGTGAGGGCTTAGTCCGCGATGACGCAAGACATCGATCCCGGCGCCCCGCGCTACTACCACGGCACCAAGGCCGATCTGAAGGTGGGTGACCTCATCCAGGTCGGCCACACGTCCAACTACGGAACGCGCCGGAAGGCGAACCACGTCTACCTGTCCACCACGCTGGAGGCGGCGGTCTGGGGTGCCGAGCTGGCAGTGGGGGATGGGCGCGGTCGCATCTATGTCGTCGAGCCGACCGGCGAGATCGCCGACGACCCCAATCTGACGGACAAGAAGTTCCCGGGCAACCCGACCCAGTCCTACCGCAGCCAATCGCCCCTGCGTGTGGCGGGCGAAGTGCTGGAATGGCAGGGGCATTCGGCCGAGCAACTGCAGGTCATGCTGGCGCATGTGGAACGCATGCGGCAGCTGGGCATCGAGGCCGTCGACGACTGAGCCGGTCTGGCGGCGCCCGCAGGCATCGCCGCTAAAGTGGACACCATCCACTTCATCTTCGCCTTCCATGTCGATTCGCGGTCTTGTCATTGCACTGCTCCTGGTGGGCGCCCTCGGCCTGGCCTGGCAACAGCGGGAGCCGCTGCAGGCCTGGCTGGGGACGTCGGCCGCCAAGGTCCAGAGCCTGGCCGAAGCTTCGACCGACAGTCGCCCGGCGGCGGGTGCCTCTGGGCCCAAGGCCCGGCCGGGTGGCCTGCGCAAATGCGTCAAGGGCCAGGAGATTTCCTACACGAATGCCGAATGCCCGCCCGGCTACCGCGACCTGGCCGTGACGGCGGGTTCGGTCACCGTGCTGCCCGCCACGCCGGTCCCCAAGCCTGCCGAGGCCAGCAGCGGGCCGTCGTCGCTGCACAAGGCCTTGGGCATCACGCGCGATGACACCCTCAAGGAAAAAGCCATCGATCGCGCCATCGACGGGGCGACCCGCTGACGGGCAAGCCGGCCTGATATCGGACTCAGAGTGCTACTTTGAAAGATGCGAATGCTCATGGCTTTGCCAGCGCCGTCTACGGCGGTCTTTCCGTCGCGATAGCTCTCGCGGCCCAGCAGTTCGAACTTCTCCGACGCCCCCGTGGCGGGCACGTGCTTGAGCTGGCGCGCAAGCTCGGCATTCTTCGTGAGCCGGACCCCGGAGCGACGCCGGAGATTCTTGGCACCACACTGCTCACCATCACCGACGGTTGGGTCGTCACCGCACTAGGAGTTTTCGCGGTCTACCTCGCCGTGGCCGCATTTGCGTACGCGCTGTGGGCGGAGCACCGTGAAGAGGATTCGCTCTACCTGAGTGTTGGCTTCATCTGCGCGGGTATGACGGTGTTCTTGCTCCATCAGCTCGCGGGCGCCGTGGTCGCCGTCGTTGCTACGGCCTTTATTCTTTCAATGCAGCGTCGGTCTGCCTGATGCAGTGGCGACCCGCTGACCGGCAAGCCCATGCTCAGGGGACGTGTGCGGCCCCGGCGCCAGCTAAAGTCCCCACATGACTAGACAAGCTACCACCCCCCGTCTGGCCGGCCACAAGCTGGTCGAGGCGCTGATCGCCCAGGGCGTCGACACCGCTTTCGGCGTGCCCGGCGAATCCTTTCTGGCGGTCCTCGACGGCTTCCACGAGTACGCCGACAAGATCCGTTTCATCGCCTGCCGCCAGGAAGGCGGCGCGGCCTTCATGGCCGAGGCCCAGGGCAAGCTGACGGGCCGCCCGGGCATTTGCTTCGTGACACGCGGCCCCGGCGCGACGAATGCCAGCATCGGCCTGCACACGGCCTTCCAGGATTCGACGCCGATGATCCTTTTCATCGGCCAGGTCGCCAGCGACCAGCGCGACCGCGAGGCCTTCCAGGAGGTGGACTACCGCCAGATGTTCGGCCCGGGCACGCTGGGCATGGCCAAGTGGGTGGGCGAGGTGCATGACGCCGAGCGCCTGCCCGAGTACGTGGCCCGCGCCTTCCACACCGCCATGCAGGGCCGGCCTGGCCCGGTCGTGCTGGTGCTGCCCGAGGACATGCTGACCAAGCCGATCACGGCGCCCATCGTCGCGCCGGCTCGCCCCGCCGAAGCCGCGCCCACGCCGGCGGCCCTGGCCGAGCTGCGCGAGCGCCTGGCCGCGGCGAAGAAGCCGCTGGTGATCGCCGGCGGCGGTGGCTGGACGCCCGAGGCCACGACGGCGCTGCAGACCTTTGCCGAAGCCTGGCAGCTGCCCATCGGCTGCGCCTTCCGCTTCCAGGACCTGTTCGACAACGCCCACGCTAACTACGCCGGCGACGTCGGTATCGGCATCAATCCCAAGCTGGCTGCACGCGTGAAGGAGGCCGACCTCATCCTCGCCATCGGCCCGCGCCTGGGCGAGATGACGACCGGCGGCTACACGCTGCTGCAGGCACCGCGTCCCACGCAGCAGCTCATCCACATCCACGCCGGCGCCGAGGAACTGGGCCGCGTCTACACGGGCGAGCTGCTCATCAACGCGAGCATGAGCCAGGCCGCGCCGGCGCTGGCCGCACTGGCGCCGCCGACTGACGTCGCCTGGCGCGACTGGACGGCTGCGGCCAACGCCGACTATCAGGCCAACCTCGTGCCGGCACCCGTGGCACCGCTGGACATGGCCGAGGTCATCCGCCTCATCGACGCCAAGCTGCCCGAGGGCACCATCTTCACGAACGGCGCCGGCAACTACAGCGGCTGGTTGCATCGCTTCCACCGCTACACGGGCCTGCACCGCTTCGGCAAGACGCAGCTCGCACCGACCTCGGGCGCCATGGGCTATGGCGTGCCCGCCGCGGTGGCCGCCGCGCTGCTGCAGGACCGCTGGGTCGTCAACATCGCCGGCGACGGCGACTTCCTGATGACGGGCCAGGAGCTGGCCACCGCCACCGGCTATGGCGCCAGGAAGCTGCTTGTCGTCATCGTCGACAACGGTACCTACGGCACCATCCGCATGCACCAGGAGCGCGAGTACCCGGGCCGCGTGTCGGGCAGCGATCTGTTCAACCCCGACTTCGCCAAACTGGCCGAAGCCTTCGGCTTCGTGGCCTTCAAGGCCGAGAGCACCGAGCAGGTCGGCCCGGCGCTGGATGCTGCCATCGCGGCGGGCAAGCCGGCCCTGCTGCATCTGCGCCTGTCCAGCGACGTGAGCACTTCGCGCTCGACGCTGACCGCCATCCGCGAAGCGGCGCAGAAAGCCCAGCATGCTTGAGCTGACGCTGCGCGGTGACTACATCGAGCTCGACAAGCTGCTCAAGGCCATGGGCCTGGTCGAGAGCGGCGGCCGGGCGCGGGTGCTGATTGCGGCCGGCGAGGTCAGCGTGGACGGCCAGGTCGAGCTGCGCAAGACGGCCAAGATCCGCGCCGGCCAGACCGTGACTTTCGGGACGGACTCAGTCAGGGTCATCCAGGGGCCGGCCGGCGGCTGAGCGGCACGACACTCGCGGGCGGCTTTCTTTGCCGCTCACTTGGGTCGTCATGCGCCGCTTCACCCTTGCCCTGCTGTTCGCTGCCTGCAACGCCGCCGTCGCCGCCCCGGGCGAGACGCTGATCCATGCCGGCCGCCTCGTCGACACCGAGGCCGGCCGTGTGCTGGAGCGCCAGTCCATCATCGTCTTCGGCGACAAGATCAGTGCGGTCAAGCCGGGCTATGCCGACGCGGCGGGCTACGACAGGCTCATCGACCTGAAGGACCGCACGGTGATGCCCGGGCTGATCGACGCGCATGTGCACGTCAGCCATGAAAGCAACCCGGGCGCCTACGCCGAGCGCTTCTTCCAGAACCCGGCGGATGCCGCCCTGCATGCGACGGTCTATCTGCGCCGCATCCTCGATGCCGGCTTCACGACCGTGCGCGACCTGGGCGCGCCGGACGGCCTGGCCATCAGCCTGCGCGATGCGACGGCCAAGGGTTGGATCTCCGGCCCGCGCATCTACGCCGCCGGCAAGGCCATCGGCACCACGGGCGGCCATGCCGACCCCAGCAACGGCTTGAACAACCAGCTGCGCGGCGACCCCGGCCCGGCCGAGGGCGTCATCAACGGGCCTGACGAGGCACGCAAGGCGGTGCGCCAGCGCTACAAGGAAGGCGCCGACCTCATCAAGCTGACCGGCACCGGCGGCGTGCTGAGCCTGGCCACCAACGGCGTCAACCCGCAATTCACCGACGCCGAGCTGAAGGCCGTCGTCGAGACGGCCAAGGACTATGGTTTTGCCGTCGCCGTGCATGCCCATGGCAAGGAGGGCATGCTGCGCGCCATCCGCGCCGGCGTGGACTCGATCGAGCATGGCTCCTATCTCGACGACGAGGTCGTGGCGGCGATGAAGCAGCACGGCACCTGGCTGGTGCCGACGCTGTCGGCCGGGCGTTTCGCCAGCGAGAAGGCCCAGCAGCCGGGCTATTTCCCCGAGGTCGTGCGGCTCAAGGCCATCAGCGTCGGCATCCTCGTGCAGCAGGCGCTGGCCCGGGCCTGGAAGGGCGGCGTGAAGATCGCCTTCGGCACGGACTCGGGCGTCGGCCCGCATGGCGCCAATGCCAGGGAGTTCGGCTATCTCGTGGAGGCCGGCATGCCCCCGATGGCGGCCATCCAGAGCGCGACCATCAACGCCGCGAAGCTGCTGCGCCAGGACGGCCAGCTGGGCGCCATCACGCCCGGGCGCTGGGCCGACATCGTCGCCGTCAAGGGCGACCCGCTGGCCGACGTCCGGCTGATGGAAAAGGTCGACTTCGTCATGAAGGCCGGGCGCGTCATCCCGGCGGCTGGCAGCTGACAACCTTGTCCGCGGGTTGGTCCCGCCCCGCAGATCAATGCCCTCAGGGATAGCCCGGCGTTGACCCGAAATCAAAAAAACGAAACACTGTTTCAACTGCTCGCTGAGCCGAGACCGCGAACCGGACACCGCCGGGTGACCGGGGCCTCGTCAGCCGATGCAGTGCGAGGCGCCTGCTGCGCCCGCTCTCCCTCCTGATGCCCAAGCGAGCCGGTGCCGCACGGGTGTCAAGCGTCACCTCGGCCTGCCGCCGATCCCCCGTTTCCTGCTGCTGAAGCGCTGCGCGCCTGACCCCTGACGGGCCGGGTGCCGGGCGGGCTCGCGCCTGCTCGCCGACAGCGCCGGCCCCAGGAGCGGCAACACCCACGATTGCGCGCCGCAAGAGCGCGCCGGAGACATGCCATGACCTCGAGCAAGCCCAAGCTGGGCCTGCTGGCTTCGTCCATCTCGCTCGGCCTGCTGGCCTGCGGTGGCGGCCAGGAGAGCCCCGCGAACTTCGTCGCCCCGCAATCCAGCGAGCAGGCCAGCGCCAGCCGCCTGGACGCCACCCCTGCGACCGATGCCGCGACCGCCAAGGCCCTGGCCGTGCGCGACCCTCGCCCGGTCACGCCGCCGCCGGCGCCCGTCATCGACGCCGTCAGCCTGACGGACACGGCGGCACCACTGCTCTTCGACGTCGGTACGCGCAACTACGCCGCGCCGACGACGATCAGCGGCCTGCACAACCCGAGCAACTACCGCGCCGCGCCGCGCCTGCCGGCCTGGCAGTTCACCAGCGTCGACCCCACCGGCGGCCAGCTCACCTTCGAGCGCGAGACCGCGCCCGACATCGGCTGGCATGGCCGCTCGCGGGCCGGCAAGGTGCTGGTCACCGGCGGCTCCTCGGCCCCCGCCAACCGCGTCTACACGGTCTTCAACAAGGAGCAGTTGCTGGCGGCGCTGCGCGAAGCCAAGAACCAGCCCAAGATCATCCGCATCGTCGGCCACATCGACTTCCGCTGGCGCGACGGCAACACGGTGTTCGAGGAGTACACGGGCTTCCTGGACCAGAAGAACGGCGGCTCGCTGTCCATCCCGTCCAACACGACGATGGTCGGCATCAACGACAGCAATGGCCGACCGGCGCGCATCACCGGCACGCAGGTCCTGATCGGCATCGAGGCCGCGACGACGGCGGCGGGCTCCGAGGCCGATTTCAAGGCCTGGGTCGCCGCCGGCAAGGACCCGGAAGCCTTCCCGACCTGGACGCGCAACATCATCCTGCGCAACCTGCAGATCGACACGCCCTGGGACGTGAATCCCGAGGACAGCGACAACGCCTATATGGACGGGCTGACCGTCACGCGCGGGCAGCAGATCTGGATCGACCACGTGACCATCAGCGACGGCGACACGCCCGACTCGCTGGCCAGCGACACGCGGCATGACGGCGCGCTGGACGTCGTGCGCGGCAGCGACTACGTGACCATCTCCAACAGCGTCTTCAGCAAGCACCACAAGACGACGCTGGTGGGCAACGGCGATTCGGGTCGCGCCTGGAGCGACGCCGGACGCCTGCACGTGACCATGACCGGCAACTGGTGGAACGGCACCGGCTCGCGCCTGCCGCTGGTGCGCTTCGGCCAGCTGCATATGTACAACAACCTCGTCAGCGGCAGCACGACGACCTCCGACGCCGACCTGAAGTTCGCTTCCGGCCTGGACGCGCGCTACCAGTCCGACGTCATCAACGAGAGCAACTTCTACGAGTTCACCGGTCTCAAGCCCAAGGAGGCCTGCGGCAAGCTGGCCGGCGGCAAGGATGCGATCTCGATGCGCAGCTCGGGCCACCGCTTCATCAGCGACAAGGACGACCTTGGCAAGCCCATGGCCGGCGTCATCGACATCGAGCTGCAGGGTTGCGACGGCGTGCCGGTGGCGCAGAACTGGGTGCCGCCCTATGCCTATACGCTGCGCACGGCAGATGCCACGCGCGCCGCCGTGCAGGCTGCGGCCGGCGCCGGCCGGCTGGGCCCGTTCGCCGTGCAGGGGCCGGTGCCCGCGCCGCTGCCCAGCGCACCCGCGCCCAGCCCCGCTCCGACACCCGCTCCGACACCCGCGCCCACGCCAGCGCCAACGCCTGCTCCGACACCTGCGCCCACCCCCGCCCCGGCGCCTGCGCCGACGCCGGTCCCGCCCACCATCCCCGGCACCGCCTGCACGCCGACGCTGCCCTGTGACAGCAGCAGCGGCGAGAAGACGCTCAGCGCCGCCGTCACGGCGACCGTGCCGGCAGCGGCGTATGCCCAGGCCACGGGCACCTACACCTTGTCCGGTGCGGGCGCCATCAGCACCGGCGCGCCCTATGCGTTCAACTTCAAGTACACGGCGCTGACGGGTGACTTCACGTTCACGGCACGCGTGGTGATGCAGGGCGGCAGCGCCGACTCGGCACGCGCCGGCGTCGTGGCCATGGACGGCCTGACCGGCACGCCGGCCTATGCCTGGACGGCACGCTACTCGTCCACCGGCGAGATCCGCGCGGCCATCAACGCCAACAACAAGGCCAGCATCAGCGGCTTCACGGCCTCGGCGCTGCCGGTCTGGGTGCGGGTGCGGCGCGCCGGCAACTCGGTCTTCCAGGCCGCATCGACCGACGGCGTGACCTGGACCGAAAAGACCCCCACCAACCTCACCGTGTCCGCGTCGACGCTCTATGTCGGCCTGGCCCTTTCATCGGGCAACAACGGCACGGTCGTCACGGCCGATTTCGACAACGTCAGCATCGTCGGCGGCGGCCACTGAGCCAGGAGAACACCATGCGATTCCGACTTCAACCTCTGGCCGTGCTGCTGCTCGGCCTCACGCTGGGCACCGCCCAGGCCGCCGCGACCCACGAGGTGGGCTACGCCTCGCTCGGCGGCACGGCCGTCAGCTTCACCGAGCTGGCCGACGGGGCCGTCATCGACGGCCTGCTGAGCAGCGGCGGCGTGCTGTTCGGCGAGCACTTCGCCGGCCAGGAACTCGCCGTGGCCAAGGCGCCGCGGCCGGGTGCCGTGGCCCAGGACTGGTTCGACGACCTCAGCTTTGGCAGCCCCACGGCGGGCCTGGCGCTGCTGGCCGGTGCGCAGGGCGCCAACCTCGGCGCCTACAACTATGGCGACGCCGACGGCATGGCCCTGTTCGGTGCCGRCCCGCTGGTCGGCGCCGCCGATGGCTTCGGCRCCATCTCGGCCCGCTTCGCCGCGCCGGTGTCGGCCCTGGGCCTGCAATTGCGCGATGCCGATGGCGGCGCGATCACGTTGAGCCTGTACCGCACGGACGGCAGCCTGATCCAGGCCGTCGACCTGAGTGGCCGTGCCGATGGCCGCTACGCCTTCGCGCGCAGCGGTGGCGCGGCCGACATCGCCGGCTTCACGCTGACCAACCGCGACAGCTATTACGGCGTGTCGCTCGACAACCTCGTGCTGGCCGCCGCACCCGTGCCGGAACCGGCCGCGGCCCTGCTGCTGCCGGCCGGCCTCGCGCTGCTGCTGGCGGTACGCCGCCGTTCATCCAAAGCCCTGTGAGGAGACATCCATGAAGATCCGCAACACCGCCTTCGCCCTCTCCCTGCTGGCCGCGGCCAGCCTTGCCCCAGCGGCCACGACGCTGGTCGCCGGCGATCTCTGGTTCACCGGCCTCGCCCGCGAGTCGGCCTACGGGGGCTTCTCCTTYGTCAGCTTCGTCGACATCGCCGCCGGCACGTCGATCAGCTTCTCCGACAACGGTCTCACGTCGGCGGGCACGTTCAAGAGCAGCGTGGCCAAGGAGAACACCTGGACCTGGACGGCCACCAGCGCCGTCGCGGCCGGCACCCAGGTCGTCGTCTACGGCGGCACGTTCAGCACCGCGGCGGGCAGCGTCAGCGGCAGCAGCTCGGGGCAGGGGGGCAAGAACGTGTCGACCGGCACGCTGGCCATCCAGCCCACCGCCGACGCGGCGGCCTATGCCTTCGACTTCTCCAGCAGCGGCGAGGTCCTGTATGCCAGGCAGGGCAGCAGCTTCATCGCCGCGATCAATGCCTTCCCGAGCGTGCCCGCCAGCACCAGTGACAACCCGCTGGCCAGCGGCCTGGCCAACATCCAGGTGCTGAACTACGCCTCGGCGGGGGGCGACGGCGTGTTCGAGCGCACCGAGTGGTACCGCGGCCCGACCACGAACCTGACCGCCGCGGGCTACAAGGCCGCCATCGGCAACCTCGCCAACTGGAGCAGCGACACGTCGACCAGTGCCTTCAAGGGCCTGGGCCTGCTCGAGGGCGCGGGGCAGACGGCCGTCGTCACCGGTGCTGCCGTCGGCGTGGGTGCGGGCAACTTCGCCATCGTCGCGACGCCGGTACCCGAACCGGGCACGGCCACGCTGACGCTGGCCGGCGGCCTGCTGCTCGGCGCCTACGCGCGCCGGCGCATGCGCCGTTGATTCAGCGGTAGCGCGCCAGCATGCGCTGGATGCTGCCGTCGCTGACGAGGCGGTCCAGCACCTGGGCCACCTCGGCGAAGGGCACGCCCGAGCGCGGCGAGAAGGCGCAGCGCGCATCGAACTGGGCGATGACCCAGGCGATGCGCACCGGCGCGTCCGGCTGCTCGTGCAGGAAGAACTGCAGCGAAGTCTTTTCGACGAGGGCATAGCGCACCTTGCCGGCGGCCAGGCGACGCAGGTTGGCCGCCATGCTGGGCACGTCCGAGCGCCTGAACCATTTGCCCAGGGCCTGCTCGGCGCGCGGGTAGTTGTAGCCCTGCACCGTGCCCAGGGGCTGGCTGGCCAGTTGCTCCAGCGTCTTCAGCGCGGGTGCATCGGCATGGGCGGCGACCAGGCTGGCGTCGGGGATGAGGCCGCGCGTCCAGCGGAAATCGCCCTGCAGCCATTCAGGCAGCACGAAGCAGACGGCATCGGCCTCGCCGGCGAGCAGGGCGGCGCTGACCCGCGTGCCGGCCAGGGGGATGAAGCGGGCCGGTCTGTCCAGCCGGGTCGCGATCAGTTCGCCCAGGTCCTTGGCGATGCCGCCGACGAGCTGCCCCTTGGCATCGAAGTCGGCAATCGGCAGCGCGTTGTTGGTCGCCGCGGCAAAACGCAAAGGAGGCGCTGACTGCGCCGCTGCCGTGCCCGCGAGCACGGTGGCCAGCAGCAGCGCCGCCAGACGTCTCACGGCCTGACGAGCTCCAGCAGCCGGTCCAGCCCGCCGTCGTTGATCGCGATGCGGGTCTGCTCGCGCACCTTGGGCTTGGCGTGGTAGGCCACCGACAGGCCGGCCGCGCCCATCATGGGCAGGTCATTGGCGCCGTCGCCGACGGCTATCGCCTGGTCGGCGCTGCAGCCGATCGCCCGGCAGCTCTGCAGCAGCATCAAGCGCTTCTGCTCGCCGTCGCAGATGTCGCCCCAGTCCTGCATGACGACGCGGCCGGTGAGGGCGCCGCCGTCGATCTCCAGCTCGTTGCTGCGCACGAAGTCCATGCCGAGTTCGGCCGCGACAAAGCGCGTGAAGAAGGTGAAGCCACCGGAGACGAGCACGAGCTTGAGCCCGGCTGTCTTCAGCGCCGCACACAGCTCGCGCGCGCCAGGGTTGAATGTGAGGCGCTCGGCCAGCACGCGGTCCAGCACCGTGGCGGGCACGCCGGCGAGGATGGCCAGACGGCGGCGCAGGCTGTCCTTGAAGTCGGTGATCTCGCCGCGCATGGCCGCCTCGGTGATGGCGGCGACCTCGGTTCCCTTGCCGGCCAGCGCGGCGATCTCGTCGATGCACTCGATGCTGATCAGCGTCGAGTCCATGTCGAAGGCGGCGAGCTTGAAATGGGACAGCGGCGGCAGTGCAGGGCCGTCGCGCAGGACAAGGCCGTCGGAAGCGGGAGAGATCACGGAGTCGGGTTAGGGCAGGCCATCGATGGCCCGCATTATCCCGGTGCGCTCAGGCCCGGCGTCGGGCGGCCAGCAAGGCCAGGCCGCCAAGCAGCAGGGCGGCGCCGGCGGGTTCGGGCACGGTGGTCGTCTGCAGGTCGAGCTGGAAGAAGGCCTGGCTCGACAACGGCAGGTTGCGCATGTCGACCTGGATGCTGTCGGCCGAGGCGGTGATGCGCGACAGCGTCAGGCCGACGATATTGGTCTGCAACTGCAGATTGACGATCTGCGGGCCACTGGGCTGCAGGACGAAGTTGAAGCGGTTGATGTCGATGTCGTCAAAGCCGCTGCCCGGCCCGACGTAGTCGTAACGGATGCCGCTGTCGAACAAGTCCAGGGTTTGCGTCGGCGAGGTCAGCACCTGGCAGATCTGGGCGACGCCCGGGCAACTGATCTCCACGCCGCTGCCAACGAGGACGTTGTCGATCGTGTGGAGTCCGTTGCCGCCATTGATGAAGTCGTAGCGCACGTCGACCGACGTGCCCGTCAGCCCGGTGGCGCCCGCCAGGGCGGGCAGCAGGGCGGCAACAACGAAAGCCAGCTTCTTCATCACGGTCTCCAGGCAGCGGGTGGCGCAGTCTAGGCAGCACTTCGAGCGCCCGCAGCCCCTAGCTTGAGACGGTGCGGAGACGCTGGCCGCGCACAGTGCGCCAGTCCCTCAGCCGTGGAGCCCGCTCATGTCTCGCCTCGCCTCTGTTTCCGCCGCCGGCCTTGCGCTGGCCCTCGCCACGCATGCCACAGCTTCGGGCCTGAGCCTGCAGATCGGTGACTTCCATGCCACCGACTGGAGCCTGCTGCAGATCACCGACGATGGCCCGGCCGACGCCAATATGGTCATCGACGCCAACCTGGGTAACCCGGGCTCGCACTGGGTGATCAGCTATGTCACGCCGAGCAGCCCCGGCCTGTCCAGCTCGACGAACCGGCTGGGCGCCTTCTACACGGCGCTGGCCTACGACCCGGCGCAGTCGGGCGCGCTGCAGAAGCTGGAGTTCAGTGCCGACATCCGCGGGCTGTCCAGCAGCTTTGCCTTCGACACGCTCGGCAGCATCCGCCCGGCGCTGATGCAGAACGGCGTGACCTACACCGTCGTCGGCAGCGACCTCGTGACCGGCAAGGCGATGATCCAGCCCGACTACCTGTCGAAGCACTGGTCCTTCGCGGCCACGGCGGCCGACTGGGTGCCACCGGTGGCCGGGTCTGCGCAGCGCCCCGACTTCAGCGCGGGCGCGCTGCCGATCTACGTGGGCTTCCGCTACACGCTGGGCACCAGTTGCAACAGCGCCAACGGCTGCACCGGCGGCAGCGCCTTCCTCAGCCTGGACAACTTCTCGGCCACGCTGACGCCGATGGCCGCGGCTGTGCCGGAGCCCTCGACCTGGATGTTGCTGGTGGCGGGCCTGGGCCTGACCCTGCTGCGCCGCCGCCGCGGCTGAAGCACACTGCTCGGCATGCTCAAGCTGCTGGGAGTGCCGACCTGGCAGGCCGGTGCCGCCGAAACACCGCTGCCCGCCACGCTGCCGGGTTGCCTGCTGATCCATCTGGCCTGCACAGGCCAATGGGCGGAGCGCGGCCAGCTCGCCGCGCTGTTCTGGCCCGACGCCGAGCGCGAGCAGGCCCGCCACCATCTGCGCATCAACCTGCACCGCCTGCGCCAGCTGCTGGCGGGCTTCGGCCAGGCCGACGCGCTGGTGGCCGAGCGCCAACGCGTCTACCTGCAGCTGCCGCACGATCTGGCGCTGCTGGAGATGGCCTGCGCCGAGGCCGACGGCGCCGAACTGCTGGCCCGACCGGCCGCGGCCTGGCTGCAGGGCTTCAGGTTTGCCGGCTTCGACGAGTTCTGGCGCTGGGCCGACGACCATGGCGCCTTGCTGCAGCGCCGCTGGGACGACGCCGCCCGCCGTGCGCTGCGGCGTGTCGGCAGCGCCGCCTGGCAGTCACCGCTGCGGGCCTTGCTGGAGCAGGGCGGGGCGCCTGAGCCCGCCGCCGACGAGGTCTTGTGCGGACGGGCCGACTGGCTGGGCCAGGTCCGCCGCGAGGCCGCACCGGCCCTGGTGCTGCTGGGCGAAGCTGGCGTGGGCAAGACCAGCGTGCTGAAGGCGGCCTTCCCCGGCGCACCGCTGCTGCAGGGCCGCGAGGGGCTGGCGCAGATGCCCTACCGCCCCGTCGTCGAGCTGCTGCTGCCGCGCCTGGACACGCTGCGCGCGCTGCTGCGCCAACCCGAGCGCGGCCTGGCCGCCTACCGGCTGGACCTGGCGCGGCTGCTGCCCGAACTGGCCGTCGACGAAGCCTTGCCACCGCTGGACGCACTGAGCGCGCGTGCCCGGCTGCTGGAGGCGCTGGCGCGTGTGCTGGAGGCCTTGGGCCCGGTGCTGCTGGTCGACGACCTGCAATGGGTGGACGCGGCCAGCCTGGAGCTGCTGGCCCTGCTGAGCCACCGTGGCCGGCTGCACTGGCGCGGCGCGGCACGCGGTGAGGAGCTGCCGGCGGAACATCGCCAGTGGCTGTCCCGCCAGCAGGACCTGCGTTGCCTGGCCCTGCCGGGGCTGGCGCTGGACGCCGTGCGGCAACTGCTGGACCGCGCCGGCCAGAACAGTGCCGATGCGCCAGCCCTGCTCGCGGCCAGCCACGGCAATGCCTTCGTGCTGGGCGAGCTGCTGCGCGCGCGGGCCGAAGGCGTGGCCGTCTCGCCGCGTGTGCGCGAGTTGCTGCTGCGGCGTTGGCAGGCCTTGAGCCCTGCTGCGCGCGGCCTGATCGGTGCGGCCGCCGTGCTGGCCCGGCCGCTGCCGCTGGCGGTGCTGGGCAGCGTCGCTGCTGTGGCCGACGGCGAGCAACTGCCCGCGGCCCGCCAGGCCCTCGAGGCGGCCCTGCTGCGCGAGGAGGCCGATGGCGGCCTGCAGTGCCGACACGATCTGGTGCGTGAGGCGGTGCTCGCCGTGCTGCCGGCGTTTGAAGCGCAGTCGCTGCGCCAGCGCGCCGCACTGGCGCTGGGCGCGCGCGCCGAGGGCGCGGCCGAGCCGCTGGCCGTGGCCGCCCTGTGGGAGGCCGCCGGAGAGGCGCAGACGGCATTGGCCTGGCTGCACCGCGGCGCCGCCCAGCAGAAGCTGCGCGGCCGCTACGACCAGGCCCAGGCGCTGTGGCAGCGCGTCGCGGCCGAGTCGCGCGAGCCGGCCCTGGCGCTGCAGGCGCGGCTGAGCCTGGCCGAATGTGCGCTGCTGCATGACCTGCCCGCCGGGCGCCAGGCGCTGCAGCAGGTGCTGGAGCTGGCCGGCGCGGTGGCCGACCCGGCGCAGCGCGAGCAGATCGAGGGCCAGGCGCTGGCCGGCCTGATCGACAACGCGGTGTTCTCGGGCGACCTGGCCCAGGCCGCCGCGCTGGCGGAGCGCCTGCGGCCGCTGCTGCCGCGCCTGGCGCTGGCCGAGCGTTGCAATGCCTGCGAGGTGCTCATCGAGCTGGCCATGCGCGAGCCCGACATCCCCGCCGCCTGGGCCCTGCTCGGGCAGTTGCGCCAGCTGGCGCCGGCACGGCCCTCGCTGCTGAGCTACGAGGGCCAGATCCACTGGTTCGGCGGCCAGGTGCGGGCCGCGCGCGATGCCTTCGAGCTGCTGCTCGACCGCCACCCCGACTACTGCCGCGGCCTGACGATAGAGAGCGACCTGGGCGTCATGCTGCAGGCCCTGGGGGAGCTGGCCCGCGCCGAAGCCATGGCGCGGCGCAGCCTGCTGAGCTGGGAGGGCGTGGCGCACACCGAGACGCTGGCCCTGCTGATGCTGGGCCTGACGCTTACGAGTGCCGGCCGCTACGGCGAGGCCCGCGGCGTGCTGGACCGCGCGCTGGAACTGGGCCGCTCGCAAGGCTCGGCGCTGTTCGAGGCCGAGGCACTGACACGGCGTGCGCGGCTGTACTGGCAGAGTGGTCGCATCGACCTCGCCGCGGCCGACCTGGCCGTCGCCGAGCCGCTGCTGGCCGAGAGTCGCGACCCGCTGCGCGTGTCGCACCTGGCCTGGCTGCGCGGCCTGCTGCGCCAAGCCCAGGGCTTGCCGCCCGACCCGGCGTTGGCAGAGCGCCTGCGTGCATTGACGCAGCGCAGCCAGCATCCGCTGCTGCTGATCCGCCTGGCGCGGCTGGAACTGCTGGCCGGCGATGCGGGCGCCGCGGCCCGCCAGGTGGCCATCGCGCGTGACGCCGGCCTGCTGGAGCCGCTGGCCGAGGGCCTGCTGCTGCAGGCCCTCACCCTGCCGGCCCGCGACGCGCGGCCGCTGCTGCTGGAGGCCGTGGAGCTGGCGCAGCACCAGGGCTTCACGGAGCTGCAGGGCCGCGCCGATGCGGCCCTGCGCGGGGTGCTCAGTCTGCCTTGATCGGCTGGCCCAGCAGCCTCAGCACCTCGCGCACGGCCTGGGCGCGGTCCTGCGGGCTGGAGAGAGCCTTCTCCACGCGCAGCTTCTCGTTGCCGACCAGCTTGATGTTGCGGTTCTTCTGCACCAGCTCGATGACGCGCATCGGGTCGATGGGCGGGTTGGGTCTGAAGTTGATGTTGATCAGCGCCGGCGACGCGTCGATCTTGGCCACGCCATAGGGCTTGGCCAGCACGCGCAGGCGGTGGGTGTCGAACAGCGTCTGGCCCTGGTTGGGCAGCTTGCCGAAGCGGTCGGTGATCTCCTCCAGCATGGCGTCGATCTGCTCGTTCTTCTCGGCCGTGGCCAGGCGCTTGTAAAGGCTCAGCCGCACCTGCACGTCGCCGCAGTAGGCGTCGGGCAGCAGGGCCGGGGCGTGCAGGTTGATCTCGGTGGTGGCAGCAAAGGGCGACAGCAGGTCGGGCTCGCGGCCGGCCTTGAGGGACCGCACGGCTTCGCTGAGCATGTCGTTGTAGAGCTGGAAACCCACCTCCATCATGTTGCCGCTCTGGTGTTCGCCCAGCATCTCGCCGGCGCCGCGAATCTCCAGGTCGTGCATGGCGAGGTAGAAGCCCGAGCCCAGCTCCTCCATGGCCTGGATCGCGTCCAGGCGCTGCAGGGCCTGCTTGGTGAGGCCCTGCATGTCGGGCACCATCAGATAGGCATAGGCCTGGTGGTGGCTGCGGCCGACGCGGCCGCGCAGCTGGTGCAACTGGGCCAGGCCGAACTTGTCGGCGCGGGCAATGATGATGGTGTTCGCTGAAGGCACGTCGATGCCGGTCTCGATGATGGTCGAGCACAGCAGCAGGTTGTGCTTGCCGGCGACGAACTCGCGCATGACGCGCTCCAGCTCGCGTTCCGGCATCTGGCCGTGGGCGATGACGATGCGCGCCTCCGGCACCAGCTCCTCGAGCTTCTGGCGCCGGTTCTCGATGGTCTCGACCTCGTTGTGCAGGAAATAGACCTGGCCGCCGCGCTTCAACTCGCGCAGCACGGCCTCGCGGATGGTGCCGCTGCTCTCGGCGCGCACAAAGGTCTTGATGGCCAGGCGGCGCTGCGGGGCGGTGGCGATGACCGACAGGTCGCGCAGGCCTTCCAGCGCCATGCCGAGCGTGCGGGGAATCGGCGTGGCGGTCAGCGTCAGCACGTCGACCTCGGCGCGCATGGCCTTCATGGCCTCCTTGTGGCGCACGCCGAAGCGGTGCTCCTCGTCGATGACCAGCAGGCCCAGGCGGTTGAACTTGACGTCGGCGGACAGCAGCTTGTGCGTGCCGACGACGATGTCCAGCGTGCCGTCGGCAATGCCCTCCATCGCCGCCTTGATCTCCTTGGCGGAGCGGAAGCGGCTCATCTCCGCCACCTTGACCGGCCAGGCGCCGAAGCGGTCGACGATGTTCTGGTAATGCTGCTCGGCCAGCAGCGTCGTCGGCGCCAGGATGGCGACCTGCTTGCCGCCCATGACGGCGACGAAGGCCGCGCGCAGCGCCACCTCGGTCTTGCCGAAGCCCACGTCGCCGCAGACCAGGCGGTCCATGGGCTTGGGGCTGATCATGTCCTGGATGACGGCGTGGATGGCGGCGCGCTGGTCGGGCGTTTCCTCGAAGCCGAAGCTGGCGGCAAAGGCCTCGTAGTCGTGGCCCGAGTAGCGGAAGGCATGGCCCTCGCGGGCCGCACGGCGGGCATAGAGGTTGAGCAGCTCGGCGGCCGTGTCGCGCACCTGCTCGGCGGCCTTGCGCTTGGCCTTTTCCCACTGGCCCGAGCCCAGCTTGTGCAGCGGCGCTTCCTCGGCGCTCACGCCGGTGTAGCGGCCGATCAGGTGCAGCTGGGCCACCGGCACATACAGCGTGGCCTTGTCGGCGTACTCCAGGTGCAGGAACTCCGAACTGCCGTCGCCCACGTCGATGTTGACCAAGCCCTGGTAGCGCCCGATGCCGTGGTTGATGTGCACGACGGGGTCGCCCACCTTCAGCTCGGACAGGTCCTTGATCAGCGCGTTGACGTCGCTGACCTGCTCCTGCTTGCGCCGGCGCCGCGTGGTGGGCGTCGTCGCGAACAGCTCGGTCTCGGTGAAGAGCTGGACCGGGTGCTCGGCGTCGTTCCAGAAGAAGCCCTCGGCCAGCGGCGCGGCCGTGATGGCGAACTTCTCGCCACCCTTGCCCTGGGCGAAGAACTCCGCCAGGTCCTTGACGGAGGGCGTGTCGATCTTGCTGTCGCGCAGCTGCTCCAGCAGGCTCTCGCGCCGGCCTTCGCTCTCGGCCAGCAGCAGCACGCGCTGCGGCGTGGCCTTGAGATGGGCCGCCAGGCGGGCCAGCGGTTCCTGCGCGCCACGCTCGACGCTGATGTCGGGCAGCGGCCGCGCGAAGTCGACCGGGTCGGTCCCGCGCACCGACAGCACGGCGTGCGAGTGCGTCAGGCCAAAGAAGTCTTCGGCCGTCAGGAAGATCTCGGTCGGCGGCAGCAGCGGCCTCTCGGGGTCGTGCTGCAGGAAGCGGTGGCGCTCCCGCGTGTCGGTCCAGAAGCGCTGGATGGCCTCGTCGACCTCACCGTGCAGGGCCAGGCCGGCTTCGCCACCGAGATAGTCGAAGACGGTGGCGGTCTGCTCGAAGAACACCGGCAGGTAGTACTCGATGCCGCCTGAGGCGATGCCGTCGCCGATGTCGCGGTAGATGCGCGCCTTGCTCGGGTCGCCATCCATCTTCTCGCGCCAGCGCTCGCGGAACTTCTTGCGCGCCACCTCGTCCATCGGGAACTCGCGGCCGGGCAGCAGGCGCACGTCGGGCACCGGGTAGAGGCTGCGCTGGGTGTCGGGGTCGAAGGTGCGGATGGAATCGACCTCGTCGCCGAACAGGTCGACGCGGTAGGGCACGGCCGAGCCCATCGGGAACAGGTCGATGAGGCCGCCGCGCACGGCGTACTCGCCGGGCTGCACGACCTGGCTGACGTTGGTGTAGCCGGCCAGCGTCAGCTGCGAGCGCAGCGAGGCCTCGTCGAGCCGCTGTTTCTGCTTGAAATTGAAGGTCGTGCCGGCCAGAAAGCTCGGCGGCGCCAGACGGGTCAGTGCGGTCGACGCCGGCATCAGCACCACGTCGATGCTTTTCGTTTTTTTGCTTTGCAGCAGCTCCCACAGCGTGGCCAGGCGCTCGGAGATCAGGTCCTGGTGGGGGCTGAAGCTGTCGTAGGGCAGGGTCTCCCAGTCGGGGAAGACGGCGATCTTGAGCTCGGGCGCGAAGACCTTCAGCTCGTCTTCCAGGCGCTGCGTGTCGCCCGGCTCGGCGGTGAAGATGGCGGCCAGCCGTCCGGCGTCGCGCTGCTGCTGCACGAAGCGGGCGAGCAGCAGGGCGTCGGCGGAGCCGACGGGGCGGGGGTGGGTGAACTTCTTGCCTGGCTGGATTGCCGGCAGCGACGGAAGACTCATGCGTACCTACAAACGACAACAGCCCCGCAAAGGCGGGGCAAGGGCCTGTTGACACCACGGCGATGGGCCGCGTTGCGACCAGAAAAGTCGCGAGCAAGGCGCAAACCGCAGCCGGGTTGGTCACCCGGCGAAGATTTGCAACGCCGCGCGCGGCTTTTCTGGTCACAACCCTCCGGGAAGGCCATCTGCCAGGGCCACTCTGCGTTGCACCGCTTGCCCGCACATGAGTGCGGGCGGCACGTTGCGCCTTGATTGGCCCTGGCGGCTGGCCTTCGCGGCCCATTGCCGTGGTGTTAACAGGCCCGCGATTCTAGGGAAGCCATGTCCTTTGGCTTGTCAGCAGGGACCTCGCTAGCATCGCGGCCTTCAACCGGAGACTCCATGCGCCGTCGTCACGCCCTGAGCCTGCTCGCGATTTCCCTGTCCCTGAGCCTGCCCGCCTGGGCCGCCCCCTCTGAGAGCGAACGCTTCCACCAATGGCTGGACGCCCAGTGGGAGCTGACGCTGCAGCGCCAGCCCGTCCTCGCCACGTCGCTGGGCGACCCGCGCTACAACGACCGCCTCGTCGACAACACGACGGCCGCCTACCGCGCCCAGGCCAAGCGCGACGTGCAGGACCAGCTCAAGGGCCTGGCCGGCTTCCAAAAAGCCAAGCTCGACCCCAAGGACCGCGTCTCCTACAGCATCCTCAAGCTCGACCTGGAGCAGAGCCTGGCCGGCGAGCGCTTCCCGGACTGGATGCAGCCCATCAGCCAGATCGGTGGCACGCCGAGCTTTCTGGCGCAGATGGGCACGGGCCAGTCCATCCAGCCCTTCAGGACGACCAAGGACTACGACGACTGGCTCAAGCGCCTGGCGCTGGCCGTGCCGCTGTTCGACGGCACGATCGGCAATATGCGCGACGGCCTCAAGGCCGGCGTGACCCAGCCGCGCGCCGTCATGGAGAAGGTGCTGCCGCAACTGACGGCACTCGCCGTGGCCGACCCCGAGCAAAGCCTGTTCTGGGGGCCGATCAAGAACTTCCCCGACGCCGTGCCGGCCGCCGACCGCGAGCGCATCACTGCCGAGATGCGCAAGCTGCTGTCCACCGGCGTGCTGCCCGCCTATGCGCGCCTGCTGGCCTTTGTGCGCGACGAGTACACGCCCAAGGCGCGCAAGAGCACCGGCTGGTCGGCCCTGCCGGACGGCAAGGCCTGGTATGCCTGGCGCGTGCAGCAGTCCACCACGCTGAAGCTGTCGCCGGACCAGATCCATGCCATCGGCCTGAAGGAGGTCGCGCGCATCCTGGGCGAGATGGAGGGCGTGCGCAAGCAGGTCGGCTTCCAGGGTGACCTGAAGGCCTTCTTCCGGTATCTGCAGGACGACCCCAAGTTCTATTACGCCAAGCCCGAAGAGCTGCTGGCCGGCTATCGCGACCTGCAGAAGAGGATCAACGGCCTGACGCCCAAGCTCTTCGACATCGCGCCCAAGGCCGACTACGAGGTCAAGGAGGTCGAGGCCTTCCGCGCCGAGAGCGCGGCCGGCGCGTCCTACCAGAACGGCACGACCGACGGCTCCCGGCCGGGCGTCTTCTACGTCAACACCTTCAACCTGAAGGCCCAGCCCATCTTCGGCATGGAGACCTTGTCTCTGCACGAAGCCTCACCGGGCCACCACTTCCAGATCTCCATCGCACAGGAAGATGGCACGCTGCCGGCCTTCCGCCGTTTCGGCAGCAACTACACCGCCTATGTGGAAGGCTGGGCGCTGTACGCCGAGAGCCTGGGCAAGGAGCTGGGTCTCTTCACCGACCCCTACCAGTGGTATGGCCGCCTGTCCGACGAGCAGCTGCGCGCCATGCGCCTGGTGGTGGACACCGGCCTGCACCACAAGGGCTGGAGCCGTGAACGCGCGATCCAGTTCATGCTGGACAACTCCTCCATGGCCGAGAGCGACGTCGTCTCCGAGGTCGAGCGCTACATCGTCTGGCCCGGCCAGGCCCTGGGCTACAAGATCGGCCAGTTGGAGATCACCAAGCTGCGCGCCGAGGCCGAGAAAGCGCTCGGCCCGAAGTTCGACATCAAGGGCTTCCACCGCGTCGTGCTGACGGCCGGCCAGGTGCCCTTGCCGGTGCTGCGCGAGCTGATCATGGAGTGGGTCAAGTCCAGGCGTTGATCCGGCCGTCGGCCGGCCCTGCGGCCTGTCCCTGCCGGCGTGCAGCCCGTCGCGGCGGCGTCGCGGGCCGGGCCGACGGCGCATAGCCTGAGCGCATCCATCCACAACGCTCAGGGGATAGCCCTCATGAACAAGCGCCATGTCCTCGCCGGCCTCGCCCTCGTGCTGGCCACCTCGGCCGCCCTGGCCGGAGACGGCAACAAGGAATTCAGCATGGGCATCCAGGGCAACGCCCGCACCGAGGCGGCCGACGTGGGCCTGCCGGTGTACGCGGGTGCCGTGCCCTTCAAGGAGGGCGGTGATGACAAGGCCGGCGTCAGCTTGGGCGCCTGGGCCGGCGGCTTCGGGCTGCAGATCCATGCACTGAAGTTCCGCAGCGCCGCGTCGCCCGAGCGCGTGGCGGCCTTCTATGTGAAGGCCCTGGGACGCTACGGCGAGGTGCTGGACTGCCGCGAGCCGGCCAACCGCATCAAGCCGCCCAAGGACTCCGACAAGCTCAGCTGCGAGGCCAGCGCGCCCAAGGCTGGCGATCTGGAATACCG